>JAQSXG010000065.1 GCA_029256785.1 Neobacillus sp. | reverse complement strand
CTGTGTTAAACTTGGCTGTTGATTTGCGCTTCAGGTGCTATGCTTTCCGCGGGCTCACCCGTGAGCCTCCTCGCTGCTTCGCACCTGCGGGGTCTCACTTAGCTCGTGCATCCCGCAGGAGTCAAGCACCTTTCGCTCCAATCAACAGGTTCAAAAGTCAACAATATCCTTTAACACAGCCAAAAAAAAAAACCAGTCACGTTGACTGGCATTTACTCACTTATAATCTTATTCCCGGCAGCTTTTTGCAGGCGATTCATAATCGCATGCCCAACACCAGAATTCGGAAACATTTCACTATAAATAATATCTACTTTTTCCTGATTAAAAGCCCTTAATGTATCATAAAGCGCTGTGGCCACTGTCTCTAGCTGTGATCGTTTCCCACAGGCTAAAACAAACGCGGCATTGTACTCGTTGCTATTTTCCTCTGTGGTCAGGATACCGACACGTAAGCCGTCTCTCTGTTTTTCTTCAACCAACTTCTGCAGAAACACTTTACTTCCATTTACTAAATACAAGGGAGCATTCGGTGCATAGTGCTTATATTTCATTCCCGGCGATTTCGGTTTCGACGCCTCATCAAGGAGCGCTGGATCAAGCGTAACCTCACCAACGACCGCCTCTATTTGCTCTTTTGTTACCCCACCAGGTCTTAAGATGACTGGAATCGATTCTGTACAATCAATAACCGTTGATTCCACTCCCACACCAGTTGGACCACCATCAAGAACTCCAGCTATTTTCCCATTCAAATCATCCAGCACATGCCCGGCATTTGTAGGCGATGGTTTCCCAGAGCTATTCGCACTTGGTGCCGCAATTGGTAACTGACATGCCTGTAACAATGCTAGCGCAACAGGATGATCTGGCAGCCGAACGGCAACAGTATCTAAGCCAGCTGTTGCTTTCTCCGACAAAACGCCGTCTTTCTTTTTAAAAATAATCGTCAATGGTCCCGGCCAGAACTTGTCCATTAACCTTTCTGCTTTCACAGGAACTTCTTTTACGAAGCGAGTAAGCTGCTGTTTATCCGCAATGTGGATAATCAGTGGATTATCGCTCGGACGTCCCTTGGCTGTGAAAATTTTTGCTACCGCCTCATCGCTTTCTGCGTTCCCGCCAAGGCCGTAAACGGTCTCTGTCGGCAGGGCAACTACCTCATTTTCCCGTAAAAAATGGGCAGCATCCACAACCTGTGGATTATTTTCAAGTTTATCCACACTTTTATCCACTATCCATACTTTTGTGTTCATAGTTATCCACCTTTATGTCAAACGCGCATAATATCGAAATTTGCCGAAATTAGGCTCTTAGTCTCATATTTCCTTTGAAAGTATAAAAGATGCTGAGGATAAATACAAGGTCTTATCCACAAATTGTGCATAACTATGTTAAAAACGGGGATAACTTTGGGTATATATCAACAATTATAGTGAAAATTTTAAAAATAACGAGTTATCCACATTTAAAACGTGTCGAATGTGTTTTGACTTGTAAAACTCAGCAGGCAAATCGTCCCTATCCACAATCTTAAAACCAAGCAATTCAAAAAAGCCAAGCGCCGCACCTTTATTCGTTGCCAAGAAGAGACCACCCAGGCCTTTTTCTTTTGCTAGTTGAAGCATTTGATTCACTAGAAGGAGAATATCCTTATCCGCCTGTCCGGTTGTCACCGCTAATGAACGAAGTAGACCAAACTCCTCGATCGCCTCCATCCCCAGTGTACCCTTAATACTTCCATCTTCATCCTCAAGTAGTAAAAAGTACTCTACGGTTTCTTCTGTTAAGCCATCCGTCCCCAGGTTGGCTAAATTTAAAAACTCCCTCAATTTTCCTAAATCCTCTTGATTGGCGCAGCGAATAAGTGCTTGCATTCCAACACCTCATTTCTATATGTTACTCTATTATTATGAATTAATAGAGTAAATAGAACTGTTGGATGCTACTCTAGTAAAAAAATTTAAGGCAAATTTAAAAAGCCAGTCCTTTTTAGGACCAGCCATTTAGTGGAAGATGCTCTCCCATAGTTCGATTACGAAGAATTTTACTTTTACTGGCTGCTCGTCTTCTGCTGTGTAGACAGGTGCTGACTGTTCTTCTTCTACTTCTTCTATAGTTTCATCTACCTCTTCTGCAATGATAGGTTCTTCTTTTTCCTCAACTACTATTTCTTTCGGCACATCCCTATCAACCAGCTTTTTCTTCTTCACTTCTTCCACATCTACTTCTTCTACTTCTTCAACTTTTTCTTCTGATTCCATCATTGCCGCCTTGACCGTTTGATTATCCTCAAAGCCATCACTCACAGCCACTCCATTGGAGAAATCCAGGAAACATAATGGTGGATAAAGTACGCACCACCAGTTGGCCCCTACCCCTTCACCCAATGTAATCAAAATCGCTTGATACTCTCCTGCAGGATATAAAAACTGACCATATAATTTCGTCGGAAACTGCACTTTGCCAAACTCCACGTTTACATCCTGAGTTGACTTTTGTTCTGCGACTATCTTTTCAGCAATCTTCTGGATCTCTGGAACCTTCGATTGGATAACCTCTTTAGCCTTTTCCAGTGACGTTAAATCTTGAACCCACAAAGTAATTTGCGCATTTACCGCATCGCGAACCTTTCGCTTAATCTCCTGATCCGGTCCGGAATCACTATTCGCAAGGATCCTCAGGCGAATCGCCTCACCTGGTATGACAATCGAGTCCTTCGCGACCGCTTCATTTTTCGGCATATATAAATTTAAAATCGTTGCAAACGATAAAATGATTAAATAAGACCAAACTAATACTTTACTATTCATTACTGGCACCGTCCCTTCACTATCTACATTGTGGACAGAAACCAAGAATCTTAAACTATTAAATTTTAAAAAAATGAGAGATTTACATATTTCAGATGCAGGATTCTTTATTAAACATTTCTCTACTAACTGAACGAATATGTCCATCGGGCCACTTCCGATAGACACTTTCCTGGCTCCACGGCTGCGTTTTGTCCATCGGGCCACTTCCGGTAGGCAATTCCTCCGTTATTTAACCAGCATCATTAAGAAAAACCCCAGAAAATTACTCTCTGGAGTTAATCTCGGCAAACACCATGCGATCCTTGCCATTAATATCATTGACGACTTCCACTTTAACGTCTTCAAAAGCCTTTGTAAAAAGGTCGGCTACCGCCTCCCCCTGACCGGCCCCAATTTCAAACGCAACGATCGCGCTAGGTGCTAGTACCTGCGGAAGCTCAACCATAAAGCGTCGATAAAAATCAAGGCCATCCTTTCCGGCAAATAACGCCCGGTGTGGTTCGTGCTCCGTAACAATCTCAGACATTGTATTAATGTCCTCAACAGGGATATACGGTGGATTTGAAACCACTACATCAATCTGTTGACCCATAAACGGCGAAAGCAAATCGCCGCGGACAAAGGTAACCTCTGCTCCTAGCCGCTGAGCATTCTCTCTCGCTACTGTTAACGAATCTTCAGCAATATCAGATGCTTGGACTAGTAAGGACGGTCGCTCAAGCTTTAAGCTAATTGCAATCGCTCCGCTACCGGTGCCCACGTCAACAAGCTTTAATTCTTCACTTTCAAGACGCTTCATGCGTTTCAAAGTTTCAAACACGAGCTCTTCTGTTTCCGGCCGCGGTATTAGGACGGCCTCATTTACGGTAAACTCACGGCCATAAAACTCCTCATGACCAATGATATACTGAACCGGCTTTCCCTGGTAATGTTCCTTAACAGCAGCCTCAAAGTTGGTCCACTGCTCTGGCGTAATCTCCTCACGAATATTAGCAAACAGCTGCGCGCGCGACATCCCCGTGATATGGCGAAGGAGGAGCTCCCCCACATTTTCATCTCGCTTTGCTTGTTCTAAAAAAGAAGAAGCCCATTTCAGAGCTTCAAACACTTTTTTATTCATCGGACGCATGTTCAAGCTTTTTCGATTGATCTTCAAGAACTAGAGCATCAATGACATCATCAAGCTTGCCTTCAATGATTTGATCAAGTTTTTGAATTGTTAAGCCAATGCGGTGATCGGTGACACGATTTTGCGGGAAGTTATAGGTACGGATACGCTCTGAACGGTCTCCGGTACCAACGGCAGACTTTCGAACTTGATCAAGCTCTGCTTGTGCTTCCTGCTGGAATTTATCATACACCCGTGCACGCAATACCTTCATTGCTTTGTCCTTGTTTTTATGCTGCGATTTCTCATCCTGGATAGATACAACGATACCTGTTGGTAAATGCGTCAAACGAACCGCTGACATCGTTGTGTTAACGCTCTGTCCGCCTGCGCCACTAGAGGCAAAGGCATCAAAGCGAATATCCTTTTCATGGATTTCATATTCGAATTCTTCCGCTTCCGGCAAGCAAGCAACTGTCGCCGTTGAGGTGTGAATTCTACCGCCTGATTCTGTTTCTGGTACACGTTGAACACGGTGCGCGCCATTTTCGAATTTTAATTTAGAGAATGCGCCCTTACCGGTAATCATAAAAATAATCTCTTTGTAGCCACCAAGACCTGTCGGGCTTGCATCCATTACTTCTGTTTTCCAACCCTGTGCATCCGCATAGCGACTGTACATACGGTATAATGTACCGGCAAATAATGCAGCTTCATCTCCACCAGCAGCCCCACGAATTTCCATGATAACGTTCTTATCATCATTCGGGTCCTTTGGTACTAGAAGTAGCTTCATTTTTGCTTCTAATTCTGCTACCTGTGTTTCTAACTCACTTACTTCTTCCTTAACCATCTCGCGCATATCGGCATCAAGTTTATCCTCAAGCATTAATTTAGCATCCTTGAGTTCTTCTCGCGTTTCTTTATATTGACGATATGTTTGTACTGTTTCTTGTATATCAGATTGTTCTTTCGAATATTCACGAAGCTTTTTTGAATCATTAATAATTGTTGGATCGCTTAAAAGTTCATTTAACCTTTCATAACGATCTTCAACCGATTGAAGACGATCGTACACAGTTACTCACCTCTATTTTAGTCCATAACATTCTAATTATAGTATAGGTGAAAACCCCCGTCAAAACCAAATTAGTTTGAGAAAAAATTTTTTCCTGTTTATTTTAAAAAAAGAATGAGAAAAAACATGCCCTAATTAGGAGCATGTTATCGAACTCTTACTTTAATATCATAGCGAGGTAACGAATTGTAGAGTTCCTTTCGCAAGCGCTTGATGTCTTTTAAATTGTGTTGGCCCATTGAATTCACATTTACCGTCATTTTGTCGCCACTATTGTTGATTTGGACTGATTGGAGCTCAAAGTCATCTGAACGATTAACAACCTGTTTTGCTATATCAATATCTGAACCGAAGTTATTCCTGTTCGCTTCCCCGTCTGTTCCCATTCTTCGAATATCAAGGAAATTTGGATTCTGGCCGGTAATATCATCCTCCACTTGGTGTTGACGGTTAATATTCTCATGGTTTGCCCGATTGGACATAAAATTTGGATTACTTTGATCGGTTCGTAAATCATAAGCAGTGTCGTCATTTCTAGCCTGACACGCAGTTAACACGAGCATCATAAGTAAGATGAGAAAAATCCGCTTTTTCAAGAATTTCACCTCCATTTTACTAGCATGCCCGCTCGTCAATAGAACCGTTCAGTGAAATCCTTCCATTCTGAATGAATCACCATTCTACTTAATTGGGGTCTGACGTCCGCTTCCGCGGGTTTCTCTACTTATTCCGCGGGAATTAGGAATGATTCCGCGCGAATCTGGTTATATTCCGCGCATTTCCAGCTACATTCCGCGAAAATCCCATACTATTACCATTATAAAACGCAAAAAAGCCGCAGAGGCGTCCCTCTGAGGCTTTGGATATTAATCTTATTTCACCACACCTGCATATGTAGCAGCTGTTTTTGGTACTTCATGGTGGTGGCGACAGCGCGGTTCGTAAGCTTCTGCTGCACCGACTAGAATGACGGGGTCATGGTAAGATGCCGGACTACCGTTAATAAGTCGTTGCGTTCTGCTTGATGGTGAACCACATACCGTGCAGACTGCCTGAAGCTTTGTTACCTGTTCAGCAACTGCCATCAGTGCCGGCATTTGACCGAAAGGCTCGCCACGGAAATCCATATCAAGTCCTGCGACAACGATGCGATGACCTCTGTCCGCAAGCTGTTGTACAATCCTAACAATGCCTTCATCAAAAAATTGAACCTCATCGATGGCAACGATATCAATATCTGCTTCTACATGGTGCAGAATCTCAATCGAATGAGAAATTTGCTTCGCCTGAAAAGAAGAACCATTATGAGAAACGACAGATTGTTCTGCGTAGCGATTATCTAATTTCGGTTTGAAAACAGCAATTTTTTGTTTGGCAAACTGAGCCCGTCTGACACGACGAATCAATTCTTCTGATTTTCCAGAAAACATACTACCACAGATAACCTCAACCCATCCGAGTTGCTTCATCAAATACATAAATCGGCGTCTCCTTCCAAAGCTCAAAGCCTTATATAAAATCTATAATTATTATAAATAAGTTCAATTAAATTAAAAAACAGGCAAGTAAGGTTTCTGCTTGCCTGTTTTGTGTAATTATTGTTGTTCTTGTGCGTTAAGATCTTTAAGGCCGTATTTTTTGTTGAAACGGTCTACACGTCCGCCAGCTTCAGCGAATTTTTGACGACCAGTATAGAATGGATGACATTCTGAACATGTTTCAACGCGAATTTCATTTTTAACTGAACCAGTTTCAAAAGTATTTCCGCAAGCACATGTCACCTGTATCGCTTTATAATTAGGATGAATTCCTGCTTTCATTCTTTTCATCTCCTTCCGCCCTGAATCTTTCGAGACAGAGTTATCATAAATGCAAGGGCAATGCCATTGCACCGATTTACTAAAAACACACTGTTAACATTATAACAAGGTGTCCCTGTTTTGGCAAGTTGGGATTTTGTGGATTATACAAATTAATACTGTATTATTTGTTCAGGTTGATTTTTGCGAAATCCGCTTCGCTTTCCGCGGGCTCACCGGTGAGCCTCCTCGGTCGGTACCCTCCCTGTGGGGTCTCACCTGGTTCATGCTCCCGCAGGAGTCTCGCAGATTTCGCAAAAATCTAATCAGAAATGTATTTTATACTATCTTAATAACAATATTCTAAGATCTTCTTCCCTTTAGTTCTTCCCCAATTTGGGCGAAGAATTCTTCGTTGGATTTTGTTTGGCGCAGTTTTTTCAGGAAACGTTCGACGAAGTCTGGTGAGTCCTGCATGGATTTTCTGATCGCCCATAGTTTGTCGAGATGGTCCTTCGGAAGAAGCAACTCTTCTTTTCTTGTTCCTGAACGGCGAATGTCGAGCGCAGGGAAAATCCGGCGTTCAGCGAGCTGACGATCAAGATGCAGCTCCATGTTGCCAGTTCCTTTAAATTCCTCATAAATAACATCGTCCATACGTGAACCTGTATCAACTAAAGCGGTTGCTAGGATTGTTAAGCTTCCGCCTTCCTCGATATTACGTGCCGCACCGAAGAAACGTTTTGGACGGTGGAAGGCTGCTGGATCGATACCACCGGAAAGTGTTCTTCCACTTGGTGGGATTACTAGGTTGTAAGCACGCGCCAAACGGGTGATGCTGTCCATTAAAATAACAACGTCACGTTTATGCTCAACAAGGCGCATCGCACGGTCTAGGACAAGCTCGGCTACTTTAATATGGTTTTCAGGCACCTCATCAAACGTTGAACTTACAACGTCACCAGCAACCGAACGTTCAATATCCGTTACCTCTTCAGGACGCTCATCAATGAGAAGCACGATTAATTCTACTTCAGGATGGTTTAAGGTAATGCTGTTGGCACTTTCCTTTAACAGCATCGTTTTACCTGCTTTTGGTGGCGCAACAATTAAGCCCCTTTGTCCAAAACCAACTGGAGCAACGACATCCATAATTCTTGTGGAAAGATATTTTGGAGTTGTTTCGAGTTTCATGTGTCTATCTGGATAAAGAGGAGTTAAGCCTGGGAAGTGAACGCGTTCTTTGGCAGATTCCGGGTCTTCACCGTTAACCGCTTCTACATGTAAAAGTCCGTAATATCGTTCATTTTCTTTAGGAGGTCGAACCTTACCGGATACTTTATCACCATTACGAAGGTCAAAACGGCGGATTTGCGATGCGGAAATATAAATATCTTCTGAGCTTGGTGAATAGTTGATGGGTCTTAGGAAACCAAATCCCTCTGACTGAATGATCTCTAGAACACCCTGCATAAAGAAATATCCTTGCTGTTCGGCACGGGCCTTTAATATAGCAAAAATGAGTTCCTTTTTTGATAATTTGCTGTAGTAGGTTACTTTATATTCACGTGCTAGCTCATAAAGTTCCTTCAGCTTCATACTTTCTAAACTTGAAATTGTTAATTCCATTTGTGCACCACACTTATTATATTTTTTCTCTATTCCACAGTCGGAACTTATTTACCTAATTAGTAGAGAGATGATTGTTATCCTTTCACACTAACAATTTAAGATGGATAATAAAGAGATTGGGGAATAGTCTCGTTCTTTGAAGTAGTAAAGAAATGAATAGAATAGCAGATTATTGCATACTAAAATTATATCTATTTTACCCTTTATAGTAAAAATTAATCAACTATATTTTGTTTGAAGGATAACAATTGGATTAAAAAGGATAAAGAGACTAGTTTCTCAAAACCTAGCCTCTTATTATGTGTGTTAGCGAATAACTAAATTGGGTTTCTTTTTCAAGCTATGTCGTCCTTCAACAAACCGGACGGTTCCTGATTTTGCACGCATAACGATTGAGTGTGTAGAACCATAAGAGCCTTTAAATTGAACTCCACGTAGCAATTCACCATCCGTTACACCTGTTGCAGCGAAGATGGCGTCATCGCCTTTGACTAGGTCTTCCATCCGAAGAACTCTGCTGACATCAAGGCCCATTTTAATGCATCGTTCTAACTCTGCATCATTTTGCGGTACTAATTTTCCGATGATTTCACCGCCCAGACATTTTAGAGCTACGGCTGAGATCACCCCTTCAGGTGCGCCTCCAGAGCCGAATAAAATGTCAACGCCTGTGTTATCAAATGCAGTATTTATGGCACCGGCCACATCACCGTCATTAATTAATTTAATTCTTGCACCTGCTTCGCGAAGCTGGGCAATAATATGGGCATGACGAGGACGATTTAACACGGTAGCAACAACGTCTTCAATGTCCTTGTTTTTCGCTTTAGCCACTGCTTTTAAGTTATCAAGCACCGAAGCATTAATATCAATTAAACCTACTGCTTCAGGACCTACAGCGATTTTATCCATGTACATATCCGGCGCATGAAGAAGATTCCCATGGTCTGCAATAGCTAGGACTGCAAGAGCATTCCAGCCGCCAGCCGCTACAATATTTGTACCTTCAAGCGGATCAACTGCAACATCAACACGTGGACCATAGCCTGTCCCAAGTTTTTCACCAATGTAAAGCATTGGTGCCTCATCCATCTCGCCTTCGCCGATAACAACGGTTCCCTTCATCGGAATCGTGTCAAACACATCACGCATCGCTGAAGTTGCTGCACCATCTGCTTCATCTTTTACTCCGCGTCCCATCCAGCGAGCAGAAGCAAGTGCTGCTGCTTCCGTTACCCGGACAAGCTCCATTGATAAACTTCTCTCCATAGGTTTCAATCCCCCAAATGATCTATTATACGTTCTCTAGTGATACTCTCATCAATAGTATAACATATTCAAAGGATTAGTATAGCCTATTTACGTATTCTTTAGTTGTTCTACTTCTTCTTTTGATAGGGCTTCACGCCAAATCGTTGCTCCGAGGCCATTTAGTTTTTCAACAAGATGGCTATAGCCTCTGTCAATATGCTCAAGGCCCGTTACTTCTGTAACCCCTTCAGCAATTAGCCCAGCGATGACCAATGCCGCTCCGGCTCTTAGGTCACTTGCCTTAACCTTTGCACCCTGAAGCTGAATTGGACCGTTAATAATTGCTGAACGTCCCTCGACCTTTATGTTTGCGTTCATTCTTCTTAGCTCATCAATATGCTTAAAGCGTGCACCATAAATGGTATCCGTTACGACACAGGATCCTGTAGCCTTCGTCAACAGCGTGGTAAATGGCTGTTGTAGGTCTGTAGGGAAACCTGGGTAAACAAGTGTTTTAATATCAACAGTTTTCAGGTTATTCGAGCCTTTGACATACACCTGATCATCCTTCGATTCTACCTGGACGCCCATTTCGCGCAACTTAGCAATTAACGATTCTAAGTGATGAGGAATGACGTTATCGATCAATACCCCTTCACCCATAGCAGCACCAATGATCATATATGTTCCCGCTTCGATCCGGTCCGGGATAATGGTGTGGCGGCATCCGTGCAGGCTATCAACACCATCAATACGAATTACATCCGTTCCAGCGCCCTTAATCTTGGCACCCATATTGGTCAATAGCGTTGCCACATCTATGATTTCTGGTTCTTTTGCCGCATTTTCAATTATCGTCCGTCCTTTTGCTCTAACAGCGGCAAGCATGATATTAATTGTTGCCCCCACACTGACGACGTCTAAATAGATGCGTGCGCCGCGAAGTTCATCCGCACGAAGATAGATGGCGCCTTGTTCATTTGTCACCACCGCACCAAGTGCTTCAAACCCTTTTATATGCTGATCAATCGGTCTTGGACCTAAATGACAGCCTCCAGGCAAGCCAATGACAGCCTTTTTAAAACGACCAAGCATCGCACCCATTAAGTAATAAGAAGCACGTAGCTTCTTTACCTTTCCATTTGGCAAAGGCATTGAAATCATCGACGATGGGTCCACTGTCATATCAAAATCGTCAGAAAGCTCCACTTTACCGCCAATTTCTTCGAGTAGGTCCTTCAGGATTTCAACATCAGAAATATCCGGTAATCCTTCAATAGTAACCGGTGATTCTGCCAAAATCGTTGCAGGTATTAATGCAACCGCACTATTTTTTGCTCCACTTATTCTAACGGTACCTTTTAAGGGATAACCGCCCGCAATTTTTAGTTTTTCCATTTCGACTCCCTTCTTAGCCTTTTGCCAGTCATGGGTCTGGATAAATAAAGCAATCCAGCGAGGCTGTGGGTATATTTTTTAATTGTCTAGCGCAAGCGCCCTGTTCAGTAAACTCCAAATTCCGACATTTTGTCTATCATCTAGTTTACACGTTTTTTCTATTTTCATGTATGGTATATAAAAAAAACTTACATAAATTGATAAAATTCGGGAATTTTATGCGTTAGTGCGGCCTTCCCAATCCTTTAAGAACGCTTCAATTCCTTTATCCGTTAATGGATGTTGAGTCAAACCAATCAATACTTTGTATGGGATGGTAGCGATGTGTGCTCCACGTAAAGCAGACTCTGTTACATGAATTGGATTTCTGATGGAAGCTGCAATAATTTCTGATTCAATACCATGAATAGCAAAGATTTCAGCTATTTGTGAGATTAGCTCTAATCCATTTTGACCAATATCATCTAATCTTCCAAGGAATGGAGAAACATATGTAGCTCCTGCTCTCGCTGCAAGCAATGCTTGGTTTGCATTAAAAATTAACGTTACATTTGTTTTGATTCCTTTTTTTGAAAAAGCATGGCACGCCTTTAAACCGTCTGGTGTCATTGGTACTTTTACTGTGATGTTTGGAGCGATTTCTGCTAATTCTAATCCTTCACGGATCATTCCCTCAGCGTCTAGAGCGATAACTTCTGCACTTACTGAACCTGGAACAAGGGCAGCAATTTCTCTAATTCGGTCATGGAAAGATACACCTTTTTCTTTGGCTACAAGAGATGGGTTTGTTGTTACCCCCGCTAATAAACCTAGTTCATACACTTCACGAATTTCATCTAAATTAGCTGTATCAATAAAAAATTTCATTTATTATTCCTCCATCGACTTTTTTCGACAATTTTTTCACTAACACTATACAGATTGAAACCGCCCTATTTTTCAAGGGCGGTTTCAACTTCATAATAATGGTAACAAATCTGGACAAGCAATTTCAAGTGGCTATAGGTCCAGATCAATTATATTTTCTTGCTTAAGCTCTACCTGATGAACCGAATTCGCGCATTTTTCCAATGACTGTTTCTTTAATTGCATCACGAGCTGGACCCATGTATTTACGTGGATCGTACTCTTCTGGCTTTGCAGCTAATGCTTCACGTACTGCTTTAGCAGATGCAATTTGGTTTTCAGTGTTAACATTGATTTTTGCTGTTCCTAATGAAACAGATTTTTCGATATCCTTCAATGGAATTCCTGTTCCGCCGTGAAGAACAAGCGGCATATTAGTTGCTTTGCCGATCTCTTCCATTTCTTTAAAACCAAGATTTGGTTCACCTTTGTATGGTCCGTGAACAGATCCTAATGCAGGTGCAAGACAATCGATACCAGTGCGCTTAACAAGCTCTACACATTCGTTGACGTCTGCATAGATTACACCTTCAGCAATAACATCATCCTCTTGTCCGCCAACTGTTCCTAATTCTGCTTCAACAGACACACCTTTTGAATGTGCATACTCAACTACTTTAGAAGTAATTTCGACGTTTTCTTCAAACGAGTGGTGGGAAGCATCGATCATGACAGAGGTAAAACCTGCATCAATTGCTTCTTTACATTTATCAAAACTAGAACCGTGGTCCAAGTGAATTGCAACTGGAACAGTAATGTTAAGGTCTTCAAGTAAGCCCTCAACCATTTTTACAACGGTTTTAAAACCAGACATATAACGTGCAGCACCTTCAGATACACCAAGAATTACCGGTGAATTTTCAGCTTGTGCAGCTTGAAGAATAGCTTGGGTAAATTCTAAATTGTTAAGGTTAAATTGCCCAACAGCGTAGCCTTCCGCTTTCGCTTTGATTAGCATTTCTTTCATTGAAACTAAAGGCATTTCATTTCCTCCTTATTTTCGGGTAACTATCTTTCAGACAGGGCTTTCCATATAAAGGTTTTCCCTCTCAATTACCGATTATGTATCAATCCGAAAGATAATTAACCATTAAAAGTCATATGTATCATATCAAAAGGATGAGTGAAATGCCATTAATCTTACACAGTTTTATAAACTGTCATAATGAAAGCGTAC
>JAQSXG010000663.1 GCA_029256785.1 Neobacillus sp. | reverse complement strand
ACAAGGAACAAGTTATATATGGTATGTGGCGCTATCATACTGAGACCCTGGGCTGGCAGGATATAGGACAGCATGCTACAGTATCACCGGATGGATTGATTTGGGATGGTAGAGATGTAAATAGAATACCAGCCAGTATTACAGGGCATAACCAAAGAGCCTTTGCCATTGAAATGATAGGAAATTTTGATAAGGGACAAGAAACCTTAGAAGGTGTCCAATATGAAGCGGTGGTACAACTGGTAAGAGGACTGTTTACTCTTTTTAGTACACAAAATCTTGTTTTTCATCGAGATCATTCTTCAAAAACATGTCCAGGAACTTCCTTAGACAAAGGCATGTTTCTAGATAGAATACAAAATATAGTAGGAATATTGGGTAAAGCTGTGGCCGCTCAAAGTCAAATGAAACAGTATTTGCTCTCTATCAATAGCTCGCCCAAAATCAATAGTTCTGTCGATGCGCTGATTGGTTATTATTTGGAAGAAGGAAATACGGAAGGTGTTAGAGGCGACATTGCCTTTGCACAAGCATTAAAAGAAACAGGGTTCTTCCGCTATGGAGGAATCGTAATCCCAGATCAGAACAATTATGCTGGCCTCGGTGCATTGAATGGAAACAAAAGTGGAGAAGCAGCCAGTTTTCCAACACCTAGAATTGGTGTAAGGGCTCATATACAGCATTTGAAGGGGTATGCCACAAAAGAAGCATTGAAGCAGCCTCTGGTTGATCCTAGATATACAGTTTTACAAAAAGCAGGATTGCTAGGTACAGCATCAGCAGTTACGGACTTGAATGGGAAATGGGCAGTTCCAGGAATCGGTTATGGGGAAGACATCCTAAAGATTCTTGACAATATTTTAAGTATGCCTGCTGTAGGAAATGATACCATCATTGGAAACGCAGGACTGTTAGAAGAGATAAAACAGCTAAAGTCCCAGATTCATTTACTGGAGCTTGAACTAGACAAATATAAGGGCTTGTTGAACAATATTGTAAATCAGATTAAAGAAATATGAGATTGGTGGTGAAGTTCAGCAGTTTTTCATCTAACATTTGAGTGGATATTTACCTTGACTAAAAAGATAGATTATTCTATAATAATAAAAAAGTGAAATCACACGACTGGCGGAAGTGGAGTATACCACGGGGAGTGTGATAGAAAAAGCCGACCGCCTGGGCATAAAACCCAGGTGGTTTTTTTGTGTTAATAGGAAAGCAGAACTTTCCTATTAACACAAAAAAATCAGAGGTGCAGGGGAAGTATTCCCATGCCGTATTCAGAGGGGTGCTCAGGCTGCCTAGCAGCCGTCGAAGGGGAACTAGGTTCCCCTAGCGAAGGCATCGCTAGATGCTTTTTTGTGTTAATCAACTAAGG
The DNA here is from genome assembly GCA_029256785.1 of Neobacillus sp. Lineage (GTDB taxonomy): Bacteria > Bacillota > Bacilli > Bacillales > Cytobacillaceae > Neobacillus. The sequence continues at coordinate 1,463 of JAQSXG010000663.1, read as the reverse complement.
ATAGTAAAAAAATTGCGAAAATGCCAGAAAGTATTGCAATCGGAGAAAAGGTATTGTATGATAATGAAAACACAGTATATTGTATACATTGAGAAAAGATTTCATCTACTGTGATTCATATCACAGTATAAGATATGCTTTTGTCATAGAATAAAGGTAAATAGCAGAAGAAACTCAACAAAATGCGGATTCAGTATCAAAAAATATTTGATAAGAAGATTAAATACAAGGAGTGATTGTAGTGAAAGGTTGGAATGGATTTAAACAAGGAAATTGGAATGAGGAAATCAATGTAAGAGATTTTATTTTAAAAAACTACACGCCATATGATGGAAATGACAGCTTTTTGGTTGAACCTACAGAAAAAACAAAAAAGCTTTGGGATAAAGTACTGGATTTATTCAAAGAAGAAAGAAATAAAAATGGTACATTAAATATTGATACGGATGTAATTGCAACCATTGTATCCCATGGACCGGGATATATTGAAAAGGATTTGGAGGCCATTGTTGGATTCCAGACCGATGCACCTTTAAAAAGAGCAGTACAGCCTTATGGCGGAATCAAGATGGTAAAGGATGCATGTGACGCCTACGGATATGAACTAAATCCTCAAATCAATGAGTTGTTTACAAAATATAGAAAAACCCATAATCAAGGTGTTTTTGACGCCTATACACCAGAGATGAAATTGGCTAGAAAAACTGGTGTTATCACAGGGCTACCAGATGCATATGGTAGAGGTCGTATTATTGGTGACTATAGAAGAGTCGCACTATACGGTATAAACGTTTTAATTGAAGATAAAAAACAACAATTAGAATCTTTAGAAGTAGATTTCATGTCAGAAGATGTTATTAGATTGAGAGAAGAGATTCAGGAACAAATTAGGGCATTAAAAGAATTAAAAGAAATGGGAAAAGCCTACGGATTCGATATCTCTGAACCTGCTGTGGATACGAAGGAAGCAATCCAATGGTTGTATTTCGCTTACTTAGCTGCAGTAAAAGAACAAAATGGTGCTGCCATGAGTATCGGAAGAGTATCTACTTTCCTAGACATTTATACGGAAAGAGACTTGAAAAATGGAGTGTATTCAGAAGCTGAAATACAAGAGATGATGGATCATTTCGTCATGAAGTTAAGAATGGTCAGATTCTTAAGAACACCTGATTACAATGAACTGTTCAGTGGTGACCCAACGTGGGTAACGGAGTGTATTGGTGGAGTAACCGTTGATGGAAGAAGTCTTGTTACGAAAAGTTCTTATCGAATGCTGCATACACTATACAATTTAGGCGCTGCACCAGAGCCAAACTTAACAGTTCTTTGGTCTGTAAAATTACCAGACAATTTTAAAAAGTATTGTGCAAAGGTATCTATTGATACATCGTCTATTCAGTATGAAAATGATGATCTGATGAGACCATACTGGGGTGATGATTATGGTATTGCATGTTGCG
>JAQSXG010000662.1 GCA_029256785.1 Neobacillus sp. | reverse complement strand
AGTAACGGCATAATAATGGTGTCGTTGACACTATCCGCTTCTAAGTATCCTTTTAGTTCTTCATTGGTCACAGAATAAATTCGGCGAATGGCCTCATTCCGAGCTTGAACCTGATCTTCAACAGACTTTTTCAACTCAGATGCTTCCATCTTTAGCTTATCTTCGACCATTTTATAAATCTGTGTATGGAATAACCGTTGTAAAATAACCTCTTTATCTTTACTATCAGACGTTAGCAGCTTTCTGAATTCACCCTGCGGAATCATTAATATCTGCCGAAATTGATTACTATCAATTAGCATAATTTCTTTAATTTTTTCTTCCACATCATTAATTTTTGCTGCAAGTAAAGCCTTCTCACCATTTTCATCCCACACGTACAAAGAGGCTTTTGCAGGAACTTGAGTATACCCTTCTCCTTTATCCTTCTTCTTTTGTTGTTGTGGAGAACGGATAATAGAGTACACCTTATTTCGAAGCGAAAAGTCAAGTGAGACTTCAGTATTCAAGTCATCTTTTGCAAATTGGCTGCGGAGATCTTGGCCATTTCGATCCTCACCACTTGCTTTCCCATATATTGCATAGCTGATGGCATCAAAAATCGTTGTTTTTCCAGAACCGGTTTTACCGGAAATCACAAACATTGTGTGATTACCTAATTGTGCGAAGTCAATTGTCTCAACCTCTGCATATGGGCCAAAGGCCTGCATTGTAAGTTTTAAAGGTTTCAATTAACAGCCTCCTCTCGCAACACTTTTCCAATTACATCTGCCATTACATCTTTCTTATCAACGGTAAATTCTGATGTCGTCATATCAGCATAGAATTGTTCAAACAACTCCAATTCAGATTTTTTCTCCCCTTGTGTAACGTTAAAGGATTGCTTTTTTTTCATATCTATAATGTCAATTTTCCGTTCCAAGTGAAGAACATTCGGGTATACTTGGCGCAGCTTATTGATTGGATCAAGTATTTCTCCATCATCCATTAACGTGATTTTCAAATAATCATGTAGTCGCTGTTTTTCATAAAATTGTGGATCAAGTAATTCTTCAAGATGTCCTTCTAGTTCGCGCATATCATGTGTTGGAGATAGAGACCGATAGCGATGTGTAAAAATCCCTTTTTCATCCATCTCAATAATAGATATTGACTTATTTTGCTTTGCCTCGGAAAAAGAATATTTTAAGAGTGAGCCGGAGTATTTCACTTTGTCATGCTTTATCGCATCAGGACTATGCAAATGACCTAGTGCCGTATAGGAAAACGGACTAAATAGCTCTGCCCCTACACAACCAGTTCCACCAACAGATAGTATCCTTTCAGAATCCGAGGTTTGACCTCCAAGAACAAAGGCATGCCCTACGAGCACATTAGGCTCGTTGGGATTAAGCGTCTCTTCCATTTTGCCAATTAATGCCTTCATCGCATCCTGATGTGAATGGATGGAGTCATCCTGAAGGAGTTGGCGGACCAAACCAGGTTCCGCAAAAGGCACAGAGTAAAAATTCACTCCATTTATTTGAACCGGCTTAAAGCTGGACGAGGTTAGCTTTCCTGAAAGGTAGAGTTGGCTATGCTTGTACCACGAAGTGCCGAAAGACAAGCGTTCAGCGCTATCATGATTTCCAGCAATAGCTACTACCGGTGTTTTAAGCTCCACATTTATTTTAAAAAGAATCTTATCTAGCAAATCAACTGCATCAGTGGGTGGTACAGATCGATCATAAAGGTCACCAGCAATGACGACTGCATCGGGCTTTTCCTCCGCAACGATTTCACAGAATTGCTCAAGTACTTCTTGTTGATTTTCTGTCATATACATACCATGTACTAATTTACCTAAATGCCAATCGGCAGTGTGGATAAACTTCATTATTTCACCCCATCATTTTTACTTCAATGTTACTATTATACCAAAATACCAACTTCTATGAGGTTGGAAATCCAAGAAATTACAGGGAATATTTGTTTATGTAGAAATTTTTATACTATTAAACTACGCAAAAAACAGCCCGACGCATTGGTCGGGCTGTTAAAATTAGTTTCAATTAGGATTATTTTTTTGTTACGTTAGCAGCTTGTGGTCCACGAGCTCCTTCAACAACTTCGAAAGAAACTTCTTGACCTTCTTCTAAAGTTTTGAAACCTTCTGTTTGGATTGCAGAATAGTGAACGAATACGTCGTTTCCGTCTTCAGCTTCGATGAATCCGAATCCTTTTTCAGAGTTAAACCATTTAACTTTACCGTTTTTCATGTAAAAAAATCCTCCTATTAGCTTATAATATAAGCCATGTGTAAATTCACCAAATTACAACGTGATAGGTTTACTTCCCTTTCTTATCCAAACTGCATATAAAACTATGAATAAGCATATTTTATAAATCTATTCCCGTGCAACGGCTGATTAAATTTTAACACTTTTTTGGGAATAAGTAAAGATGTAAGCGGTTAAAAACACCCGATATTCTAGATAAAACTAAGCATTTTAAACTGGACTCAGTAAATTTTCCATTAACATCAAACCTAATTAAAATGGATATTTATCCAACCAACCTTATAAATCAAACGAAAATGGCAACACATGATATGTTGCCATTTTTTTCGTTACTTTTGAACTTGTCTACTTTGGGTATTCGTACTAATAACACCATTCCTGTCAATTTTACCAATCTTACATTTAATATCTTTGATTACATCTTTAATTAGCAATTCTAATCCAATATAGGTTAGGGAAGGAAAGTTCGCAAATAATTTTTTTACTTCCCATTTGAGTTCATTCTCTCCACAAATACTATGCCGATTGATACTATCCACTTCATCCTTAATGATTGCCAGATC
>JAQSXG010000661.1 GCA_029256785.1 Neobacillus sp. | reverse complement strand
TTTTCTACTTTATCGTCTGAAGAAAATGCCTTGTATTTACCACTATTACCCGGATTATCAAGTCTTATCTGGCACATGACAATTTCACCATAAACATTAGGTATTGGAAAAATTATTCCTTCCTGCCCAGTAAGTGTCCAATATCTTGAATCCTTATATTCAACGATATAAGCTCCCGGTAGTCCAGTCAAATCACCGTATAGGTTATGCATTTCCCTGGCTAACTGAGACCGCTTTGGATTAATAGATTGAATATTTTTATCTCTTCTTTCCTTGTCACTCATTGGGAACGATTTAATTCCATAATGCTGAATCATTTCAGCTGTTATTCCGTCTGCAATAAGTTTTGCTTCATGATAATCTTCAAGTTTTAGTAGAGATAGCATTTTTTTGTACATTATATCCAACTTCTGGTCCTTAAATCTTTCAACCACATTAAATGTTACTTTTGGTGGTATATAAGCCGAAGATTTTATGATACCGCTCTGACCGTCTGCAGGAATTTGAGATAGTTCTACAAACGTCGGCACTCCTTTATATTTAATATGCCCAACACATTTTAGGCTACCAATGATATCTCCTTTATTTGCTTGACCTCTGTTACACATAAGATATTCAACTTGAACATCCATGTATTCACCTGGATACGTGCAGCACCAATCATTTCTTCCACAAATAGGGCACTTTTTGTACTTAGGATGCCTACTCCCCACTGTTTTATAACCATTCGCCATAATATTCATCCTCCTTTGTAATTGATCACTAAAAAATCTGATTAGCATACCGAACATATGGACCTGCCACGTGAACGAACTCAATCTCGTTGAGATAATTTAACTATCAGTTTTCTTTTATTAACTTTATTTTTGAATATGTTTATAAAGTGACTTATGAACATAAAAAAAGCCCATAAATGCCTTTGATTAGGCATAAATGGACTATAATTACTAGTCACCATAATCTCCAGAATTGGAGATTTGTTAAAAAAAATAAACTTTTACAAATTCATTATATTTTAGGTTTTGTGATAAGTCAACACAAAAAATCTTTTTTTTAAGGAAAATCGTGAAGTCTCCTGTAGAATGAAAGTCACATAAATCATTAATTAAATTTGAAGGGAGGTTAAAATATGAAAATTTTGCGAAACATCACCTGTATTTTAATTCTTTTAATTACATTGATGACCACAATCTTTGGTTGTGGTAAACAGTCCTCATTTGAGGATATTTACAATGAACAAAAATCCGAATCACAAAGTACCAAATCAGAAAAAATAGGCAACAAAATCAGTGACAAAATCTTGTCCAACATTAAAGAAAATGACTCTATGAGCAGTGCTATTTCTGAAGCCAAGGAAAAAAATAAACCCAAACGGGCCGACCCTAAGGACTCCAAGAAAACAGCAAGTGAACATATCGATGATGCAACTAACAAGATGAATCAATCTGTCTGGGGAGGATTAATTAATTTTCTCATGGCTCTTCAGAACTCAGCTGTTGTTATTTGCATCGTAATGATAATTATAGGTGGTTTTCTCGCATACTTATTCAGAAAAGACTGGGAAAAACTAAAAAAATACTTGATTTTCGCATTAGGTGGCCCAATATTTTTCTTAATTATTGTATATCTGCCACCACTATTATGGTACTTCGTAAAATAGTAACAAGTTGAAAGGGTATGTCCAAAAAAGCAATTGAGGTTAAGACATTTAGTCTATTTAAAAAAACATGAAGGGGATAAGGATTTTTCATCCTTATAGGATATTATTATGACTACAAATTTATTTATGCAAGAAGTAACTAAAGAGGATCTAGTATCACCAATATTTTTGCCACAAGTGCAAAATCAAACTCAATTTATTGAATCTGAGCAAATGAACGGTCTTAAAGAGTTGGTTGGTAACGGAAAAGTTTACAAAGTAAAAATTCAGGCAGTTGGTGCAGACAGAAGTCTAAGAGTTCAATTAAATGATGACGTACTTGGGATAATTCCGTTATCAGAAGTGTATAAAAAAGATCTTGCTATAAAGGATCTCAAACGCTTCATAGATCGTGAGGTTGGTGTAACCGTGACTGATGTTGCACCTGGTAGCATTGTTTATTTGTCTATGATTGAAGCAAGGGAAATTATGCGTAAAGCATATATTGAAAAATTAAAGGAAGGTGATGTTGTTACCGCTGTTGTAACAAACGTAGATAAAAAAACTCTTAAGGTGTATGTCGATATCGACGGATGCGGCTTAAGGGGGTATATTCCTATCAGGGAGTGGGATTATCAATTTATTTATGATCCCTTAAAAAAGATTGGTAAAGGGACTTTGGCCCAGATAAAAATAAAGAAAATTTACACTAATCCTGAGGTGGACAAAACATTTGCATTCAGAGGTTCCAGGAAAGAATTAATGAAAAATCCTTGGATTGGTATAGAGAAACGTTTCCCGGTGGGAACAAAGGTAGAAGCTGTAGCTACTGATTTACAAGCTGTTCAAGGTAGATTCTACGCCACTTCCCCACTGTTTAATGGATTGGAGATATTATGCGAATATCCTGACAATAGTAAAATAGCAGCAATAGAAAATTTGAGCGCAGAGGATGCAATGGTGGAACCCCCTATAAAAGAAAAAATAATTATTCAGCTCGGTGAAACTTATCTTATCAGGGTTCAAAGAGCAGTTGAGAGAGAAGAAAAATTCATCGGTAAAGTACTTAAACACATTCCAAAAAGTACTGAAATTGTGAATAAATAATAAAGGGGTGGTACAAGTTGGCAAAAACTGAAAAAACAATAGATAAATTAATGGAAGTTCGAAGCCCTTTTACATATATGAGTGGTAAAACCGATC
>JAQSXG010000064.1 GCA_029256785.1 Neobacillus sp. | reverse complement strand
AGTTCATACTGTCAAGGCGGGGGAGTGATACAAAATGGTAGGAACAAAAACTCGAACTCTAGTAGCAAGTTATTCTAATCTCCCATTACGGGCTGGCTATGCAGTGAAAATGGGTAATACTGAAATTGCACTTTTTAAAGTTACGAATGGACAGGTATATGGCATTGACAATCGCAGTCCTCATCCTAAAGGCGGCGTATTAACGGAAGGCCTTGTAAGTGGTGAATATGTATTCTGCCCGGTTTATGATTGGAAAATCTCGTTAGTGGATGGCAAGGTTCAGGCGCCAGATGAAGGACAAGTAACAACCTATCAAGTCGAAGTAGAAGAAGATAACATTTATATTATTATATAAAGATTGTGGAAGGAGGGCTGCAGCATGACAACGGGAAGAGTATTTTTAGTAGGAGCAGGCCCAGGGGACATTCGGTTAATTACAGTAAAAGGTTTGGAAGCAATCAAGCAGGCGGAGGTCATTTTATATGACCGGCTTGCCAATCCTAAGCTTTTGGAGTTTGCTCCAGATGATTGCGAGCTAATCTATTGCGGCAAACTGCCTGACCGCCATATTTTACGACAAGAGAAGATCAATGATCTTTTAGTAGAAAAGGCATTAGAGGGTAAAAGAGTCGTCCGCTTAAAAGGTGGCGACCCAGGCGTATTCGGTCGGGTTGGAGAAGAAGCTGCAGCCCTTGCAACCTATCAGATTCCATTTGAAATCGTTCCGGGTATTTCATCGGGGATTGCAGCCCCCCTTTATGCAGGAATTCCAGTAACCCACCGCGAGCATGCAGAATCGTTTGCGGTTGTAACTGCACATGATAAATCAGACGATGGTAAACCGATGCTTGATTGGGAAGGACTAGTCCGTGGTGTAGATACAATTGCCTTTTACATGGGGGTTGGAAATTTACCATTTATCTGTGAAAACTTGATCGCTCACGGAAAGCCATTAACCACTCCGGTTATATTAATTCAATGGGGGACATTCGGACGTCAGAAAACCCTACAAGGAACCCTTGCTGATATTCCAGAAAAGGTACGAGAGGCTAAGTTCAGCAATCCAGCTATTATTCTCGTTGGCGAAGTTATATCCCTACGTGAAAAAATTAGTTGGTTTGAAAAAATGCCGTTATATGGTAGGCAGATTCTGCTTGCGCGAACAGGTGAAAGTGTGAGTGGCTTAGCACAAGGATTAATGGAGAAGGGTGCAGATGTAATTGAATTTCCAAAATGGAAAAAGATCGTTATCCCTGTAGATGTAAGTAAAGTGACCTCCTATGATCATATTCTGTTTTCATCACCTGAAAGTGTCGAAGAATTTTTCCAAGCAATCATCGATAAAGGAATCGACATTAGAAAAATTCAAGCAGATTTCTTCGGTCGCTCAAGCAAGTCGTTAAAAGCCTTAAAGGAACGAGGATTTGCTGCTCGACCAATTGTTGATATGCCAGAGACGGATAGTCTATTGATTGTTGGCGATGATCTTATAGTGAAAAAAGAATATGCGCAAGCTGACGTACTGGCAACGAGCAAAAAGGTGCTGGATCAGCAATTTATTCCGATTTTTCAAAGAATGATGGAGGAAGCGGATGTGAATACAGTCGTTTTCCCGAGCAAAGCATCCATTGGGGCAATGATTGAAGGGTTGAAGGAATGTAGCATTGAAGCTAGTGAACTTTTTACGAACTTGCAGGTGGTTTGTATGGGTCAACAAACGAGGAATGCTGCTGAAGAAGTAGGCTTTAAGACAGACGGAATACCACAGTCTCCAACGAAAGAAGCGTTAATCGAGTATTTAGAACATCGACCGATTTCGGGGGAAAGGTAATGGAAGCAATCATCTTTATTGCCCATGGTAGTCGACGGCAGGAGGCAAATGAAAAGTTTATTGCTTTTATTCGTGGAGTGATGAAAAGGTCAGGAGCTGCGGTTCAGAACTTTGGATTTATTGAACATGCAGAGCCAACAATCAGACAGGCAATCGAGGAATGTATGAAAAAAGGTGCTAAAGAGATTACTATTGTGCCGGTGTTATTATTGCCTGGAATTCATGCGAACGAGGATATTCCAGCTGCATGCAAGGGATATCCTCATGTTGCTTTCCATTATGGTAAGCCAATTGGTGTAGATGAAATTATGATTAATTTGCTTTATGATCGGCTTTCTTGTGCTGGGTTTGGCCAGCATGCGGATGATACCGTACTACTCGTTGGTCATGGTAGCCGAGAGCCGTCCGCTTCGATTGAATTTGAAAAATTAGCTAAAAGCCTTTCAGCTAAAATCGCTAGAGAAGTCCATATCGGCTACTTAACTACCTCAGTATCCTATCAAGATAAGATTAAGCAGCTTTCGGATAAAAACATATATATTCTCCCCTACTTATTGTTTTCAGGTGGATATACCCTCAAAATGAAGAAAGAAATAAGTGGGCTTGGCGGAAGGGTGACGCTATGTGACCCCGTTGGCTTTGATGAGAAATTATCCCCACTAATTCTAAAACGGGTGAAAGAGGTGCGCGCATGAGTTCATATTATCCGATCATGTTACGACTGGAGGGGAAAAAAGTTGTTGTGGTCGGAGGCGGAAAGGTTTCCGAACGCAAGGTAAGGGGCTTACTGGGAACTGGAGCAAACATCACTGTCATAAGTCCTGATTTGACCGATGAATTGAGGAGGCTAGCAGGTAATAGGGAAATCGAGTGGAAAGAAAAATCATTTACAGCAGGTGACCTGAAAGATGCCTTTATGGTTTTTGCCACTACGAATAATCCAGAGCTGAACCAGTCGATTCGGAGCATGGTGGATGACCATCAGCTGGCAATCATGGCGGATGACCCAGAAAGCTCAGATTTCCATATCCCTTCCCATTTGAAAAGGGGCCGTTTAAGTATTGCTGTTTCAACAGGCGGTGCAAGTCCAAAGCTTGCGAGCAAAATCCGCAAAGAGCTTGAGAAGCAGTTTGATGACTCCTACGAGGACTACCTTGATTTTCTTTTTCAGGCAAGACAGCGAATCCTTCGTGAAGTAGAGGACAGTGCTATGAAAAATAAACTATTATCAGCAATAATAAGTACTGAATTTATGACGAGTAAGGATCGTGAAGGCGATTTTAATAGATTATTTGAAGAGATGAGAGCGAGTACCTAAGGGTAATCGCTTTTTTCGATTTGTAAAAAAGTCCTCTATTAGGAACATTTTTTAAATCGGACAGGGAGTATTTACCTATTTTTAAAAATTTTCAGAAAAGTAGTTCCATTTTTAAAAAGTGTGTTATATAATACAAAACGAGGATAGTTACTGTATTATAACAAAGAGGTGAGTGAGTTCATGTCGACGCAAACGACTGGTATTGAAGTAGTCGGGGCCAGTAAAGCCCAGTATGAAGAGATTTTAACACCAGAGGCATTAAACTTCATTGAAGAATTAGAACGGAATTTTGGAGAGAGAAGAATCGAACTGTTACAGTACAGGAAAAAACGGCAGGATGAAATGAATAATGGGAAATTGCCTGATTTTCTATCTGAAACAAAACACATTCGAAATGGTGACTGGACGATTGCTCCACTGCCACAAGATCTTCAAGACCGAAGAGTCGAAATTACAGGGCCAACGGATCGTAAAATGGTCATTAATGCCTTGAATTCTGGTGCAAAAGTTTTTATGGCAGATTTTGAAGATGCCACTTCACCAACCTGGGAAAATATCGTCGAGGGACAAATCAACTTAAGAGATGCAGTAAATCGGACGATTTCTTATCAAAATCCGAATGGAAAACAATATGTACTTAAGGAAGAAACCGCTGTACTGTTCGTGAGAGCTCGCGGATTGCATCTTGAGGAAAAAAATGTGCTGTTAGATGGCAAGCCTATCTCTGGGAGCTTTTTCGATTTTGGAATGTACTTTTTCCATAATGTTGAGAATCTCCTTGCAAGAAGAACAGGTCCTTACTTTTACTTACCAAAGCTTGAAAGTCATTTAGAGGCAAGACTTTGGAATGATGTCTTTGTTTTTGCGCAAGAAAAGCTAGGGATTGCGCAAGGAACGATTAAAGCGACTGTGTTAATAGAAACGATCATGAGCGCATTTGAAATGAATGAGATTTTATATGAATTAAAAGAACACTCTGCCGGCTTAAACTGTGGGAGATGGGATTACATTTTCAGTTACTTAAAAAAGTTGCGTAATCACAAGGATATCCTTTTGCCTGATCGTTCACAGGTTACGATGACGGTACCGTTTATGCGCTCTTATTCCTTGCTAACGATTCAAACCTGTCATCGTCGCAAAGCACCAGCGATGGGCGGGATGGCTGCACAAATACCGATTCGCAATAATCCAGAGGCAAATGAGGAAGCTTTTGCAAAGGTTCGTGCAGACAAAGAGCGAGAAGCCCGTGACGGACATGACGGAACATGGGTAGCACACCCTGGCCTTGTACCCGTTGCTTTAGAGGTGTTTAACCGTGAAATGCCGGTAGCTAATCAAATTCATACAAATAAACAGCAGAAGATTACGATTGTCGCCAATGATTTACTCGAAGCACCAAGTGGAACGATTACCGAAGAAGGTGTTCGAGTTAATATCAACGTTGGGATCCAATATATTGCTTCTTGGCTTTCTGGTAGAGGTGCCGCACCTATCCACAATTTAATGGAAGATGCAGCAACGGCAGAAATTTCACGGGCACAGCTCTGGCAGTGGATCCGTAACCCAAAAGGTATCCTAGCAGATGGCCGGAAGGTAACGGTTGAAATGTATGAGCAGTATAAGTCTGAGGAGTTAGAAAAAATCAAACTAGAAATCGGTGAAACAGCATTTAAGAATGGCCGATTTGATGAAGCAGTAGAGTTATTTGATGGTTTGATTTTAAATGATGAATTTGAGGAGTTTCTAACCTTACCAGGTTATAAGTTATTATAAAAAACTTAGCTGTGTTAAAAGTTATTACTGATTATTGAACCCTGTTGATTTGTGTGGAAGGCACGAGACTCCTGCGGGACCAGCAGGTCAGGGTGAGACCCCACAGGCGCTTTAGCGCCGAGGAGGCTCACCGACCGCCCGCGGAAAGCGAAGTGCCTGGAGCACAAATCAACAGACTTATTAAATAAAGCCAAAAAATCACTAGAATAATAGGAGGAATTTAAAATGACTAAAGATTCAAGAGTTGCTCAATTACAAGAAAGCTGGGAATTAGATAAGCGTTGGAATGGGATTACTAGACCTTACACAGCAGAGGATGTAATTAAGCTTCGTGGTTCAATTGATATCGAGCACACATTGGCAAGAAAAGGTGCGGAAAAGCTTTGGAAGCTATTAAATGAGGAAAACTATGTTAATGCACTTGGTGCACTAACAGGTAATCAGGCAGTTCAGCAGGTAAAAGCAGGATTGAAAGCTATCTACTTAAGTGGCTGGCAGGTAGCGGCTGATGCGAACCTTTCAGGAAACATGTATCCGGATCAAAGCTTGTACCCAGCGAACAGTGTTCCAAGTGTCGTTAAACGGATTAACCAAGCACTTCAACGTGCGGACCAAATCACTCATTCAGAGGGTGATGACTCCATCGATTGGTTTGCCCCAATTGTAGCTGATGCCGAGGCAGGATTTGGTGGACAATTAAATTGCTTCGAATTAATGAAAGGCATGATTGAAGCTGGAGCAGCAGGCGTGCACTTTGAAGATCAGCTTTCTTCAGAGAAGAAATGTGGTCATTTAGGTGGTAAAGTATTACTGCCAACACAAACAGCGGTACGCAATCTAATTGCAGCTCGACTCGCAGCAGATGTTATGGGGGTTCCAACACTATTGGTTGCCCGTACAGATGCCAATGCAGCTGATTTAATTACTAGTGATATTGATATGACAGACGCACCATTCATTACTGGCGAGCGGACAGGGGAAGGTTTCTTCCGTACGAAAGCAGGGATTGATCAAGCGATTGCTCGCGGCTTAGCGTATGCGCCATATGCTGATTTAATTTGGTGCGAAACATCTGAGCCAAACATTGAAGAGGCCAGACAATTTGCTGAAGCTATCCATGAGCAATTCCCAGGTAAAATGTTGGCTTACAACTGCTCGCCTTCCTTTAACTGGAAAAAGAAATTGGATCAAGAAACGATTGCAAATTTCCAGCAAGAGCTTGGAAAAATGGGATACAAATTCCAATTCGTTACCCTTGCAGGTTTCCACGCCCTAAACCATGGAATGTTCGAACTTGCTCGTGGCTACAAAGAGCGCGGTATGGCAGCATACTCCGAGCTACAGCAGGCTGAGTTTGACAGCGAGCAATACGGTTACACGGCTACACGTCATCAACGTGAAGTGGGTACAGGTTACTTTGACCAGGTATCAATGGTTATCACTGGCGGTACATCATCAACTACAGCTCTAAAAGGCTCTACTGAAGAAGAGCAATTCAGTGGAAAATAATAGCTAAAGTGAATCCTTCTCTCCTTATGGGGAGGAGGTTTTTTTATGTTTTGGATGGCGAAAATAATAAATAGTAAAATAAAGCAGCTGGCTTTTTTGGAAAGGAACATTTTTTAGGGTATTATCATACATATTAATAGTCCTTTTATTGGAGTTGATTTAATTTGAAAAAGCCGAATGTTGAGGAAGTCCTTCAGCAAGGTATTTATGGCCCTTTGGAAACGAAGCCGGATGAAAGGCGGAAATTTTTAGGGACAATACGTGAGAGAATCATCTTGGTACTTAAGAAAGGTCAGGTTGCCGAGACAGAGATTTATCCACAGGTGGAGAAGGAAATGGCAGCCAATCCACAGGCACACCTCTTTTTAAATGGTAATATGGATTACACATTGTTATCCAAATATGTAAAGCTTGCAACGAAATACAAGCTTGAGCACACCATTGTCACCAATAAAGAGCATGATTCTGAGATTGGTCTTGTCTTAGCAATGGAGTATGCAATTGATAAGGAAGAAATCTATATAACAAGAAAAGAATTGAAACTTCCTGAACAGGAAAAGAAAAAAGGTTTTTTTTCCAAGATATTTAACCGGTAGGAAGGTAAATCAGTGAGATATCTAATGAGGATATCTCACTGATTTTTTTATGAAGACACTTCAACTATCGCGTCTAATTCAATTTCTACATTGCCTTGAATGGCTTTGCTGATCATACATGAAGTCTCAGCCTTAGCAGCAAGCTTCTGAGCTAATAATTGATCTTTTTCAGTGGCATTAGACTTCAATACAATCCGTGGGCGATGGATGATCTTTTTATAAGTGATAACCCCCTTGGTTACATCAACAATACCTTCAGATTCCATGGTGAGGTTCACCTTTTGCAATTGACTCCGTTCCATCATCGCTGCAAGCGTGATAATATAGCAAGTTGCTGCAGCACCAAGAAGCATTTCATCAGGGTTTGTTCCGACGCCAGGCCCGTCCATCTCTGGGGGAATGGATACCTGCGTCTTTAAGTTTCCAGCCTCGATTTCCCCTACATCATTCCGTAAACCTGGCCAGCTTGCTTTTAAATGAAATCGATGTTCTGACATGCCATTCCTCCTAATTTTAAAAAATATTCGTAGTTGATTGCTGATATATGTTACCTTTTAGATAGACCTATTTTTGGAGCAGTGAAATAATGAAAATTCTTAGAAAAATGTTAGTATTAATTATACTTTGCATATATTTAGCCATCCTTACAAAACTAGTATTATTTAAATACATAACGTTACACGAAATCATCAATCATTTTAATTTTACCTATGATGAGTACCATTGGCGATCAAATAACTTTGTCCCGTTTAAAACGATCTATTTTTATTTGTTCTTGGCAGAAATAAACCTTAGTATTCGGATTGAAAACCTAGTAGGAAACGTCATTGGTTTTTCCCCCCTTGGAATCATCCTACCATCTTTATCTAGAAAATTTCAAAAGCTAGCAGTGATTATGTTGACAACCTTCTGCTTGAGTCTTACATTTGAGGTATTTCAACTCATTTTTGAATTCGGCAGCTTTGATGTAGATGATTTAATCCTCAATACGTTAGGCGGAGCGATTGGTTACCTGCCTTTTAAACTTCTTAAGTACTTCTTTAAAAAGAAACGTTAATCCAGGGGGCCGGATATATTGAAAAGTTCAACCATTTTATTTTCTTCACTGATTTTATCCCTAGGTATCATTACCGGCTGTTTTTTACTCTCTTTAAAATTGAGCCCAGTTGTTAGTGAGACCCCGAATCATGCTGATGTACAAAATAGTATCTTGCTAGATATTGAGGAAGCTTCAGACTTTCTCGGTTTATCTACGGAAGAACTTAAAACTGTGATGAGAGAAGAGCAGCGTATGCTACAATCAACTGGTAGCTATGACGGTGCAATGCTTCCAATTATTGTGATCGATAAAGAGACCTTTTTTGAAACAACGAAGCTTCTTCTTTGGGCACAAGAGTCTGCAGCAATGCGTAAGGAGTTTCAAAGAGACTAGGATAGACTTGCGCATGGAGGGGGCGATTGCCCTCTTTTTTTGTACTATCAATCTAAAAACGGTTCCTTTTGCCAATACTGTTGAGGGAATCATTGCGGTAAAGCGGAAAAGTTTGGTATTATCAATAGTAAATTAACTTGATAACTGGGATGGGGGGTAATGAATAATGACAAGAATCTCGAATAAAGAGGTTAAGCATGTTGCGAACCTGGCGAGATTGGCCATAACCGATGAAGAAGTGGAAAAGATGACGAAGGAACTCGATGCAATTATTACATTTGCAGAGCAATTAAATGAATTGGATACTGAAAATGTTGAACCAACTTATCATGTATTGGATATGAAAAATGTTCTACGTGAAGACGTTGCACAAGAAGGGTTACCACGTGAGGAAGTTCTAAAAAATGCGCCTGACCATCAAGATGGTCAGATTAAAGTTCCACCAATCATGAGCGAATAACAGAAAGGAGGGGAATAGGTTGAGTCTATTTGATCATAAAGTATCAGATCTTCAAGAACTTTTACATAAGAAAGAACTAAAGGTATCAGACCTAGTAAATGAATCGTTTAACAGGATTAATGAGGTCGAAGGCAAGGTCCAGGCTTTTTTAACATTAGATGAAGAGCGTGCAAGAAATTCCGCAAAAGCCCTTGATGAGAAGGTGAATTCGGAAACCGCTAAAGGACTTCTTTTTGGTATGCCGATTGGGATAAAGGATAATATCGTTACGAAAGACTTGAGAACCACTTGTGCAAGTAAGATTCTTGAGAACTTTCATCCTATTTATGATGCAACTGTCGTTCAAAAGCTTCAACAAGCCGAAACAGTGACAATTGGTAAGTTAAATATGGACGAGTTTGCGATGGGATCTTCAAATGAAAATTCAGGTTTTCAAAAAACACATAACCCATGGAATTTAGAGACGGTCCCAGGTGGATCTTCAGGAGGCTCAGCAGCAGCTGTTGCGGCTGGTGAGGTGTTATTCTCACTTGGGTCTGATACAGGTGGATCCATTCGCCAGCCGGCATCATTTTGTGGGGTAGTTGGAATAAAACCAACCTACGGCCGTGTTTCTCGCTATGGACTGGTAGCATTTGCATCTTCTCTAGATCAAATAGGACCGATTACAAGAACAGTTGAAGACAATGCCTACCTGTTGCAAGCAATTTCGGGGCTTGACCCGATGGACTCAACATTAGCTAATGTGGATGTTCCTAACTTTGTCAGTGCGCTAACAGGTGATATTAAAGGATTAAAAATTGCCGTACCAAAGGAGTATCTTGGTGAAGGTGTAAGTGAAACGGCTAAGCAATCTGTATTAGATGCGTTGAAGGTTCTTGAGGCGCAAGGTGCGGTATGGGAAGAAGTTTCCTTGCCACACTCTAAATATGCACTTGCAGCCTACTATTTGCTTTCTTCATCAGAAGCTTCAGCAAACCTTGCCCGTTTCGATGGTGTTCGCTATGGCTATCGGACGCCGAATGCAGATAATTTATTGGAGTTATATAAAAACTCAAGAGCAGAAGGCTTTGGTCCCGAAGTGAAACGCCGGATTATGCTTGGTACCTTTGCACTTAGCTCTGGCTACTATGATGCTTATTATAAAAAAGCACAACAAGTCCGTACCTTGATTAAGAAGGACTTTGAAGATGTTTTTGCCAAATATGATGTCATTGTTGGACCGACAACGCCAACACCGGCATTTAAGATTGGTGAGATTATCGACGACCCGTTAACGATGTATGCCAATGATATTTTAACGATACCATTGAATCTTGCTGGCTTACCTGGAATTTCAATTCCTTGCGGCTTTGACAACGGATTACCACTTGGCTTGCAAATTATTGGTAAGTATTTTGATGAGTCTACGATTTATCGGGTAGCACATGTATTTGAGCAAGCAACAAATTATCATAAACAAAAGCCAGAATTATAGGGGGTGAAAACGATGGAATTTGAAACAGTGATAGGTTTAGAAGTTCACGTGGAATTGAAAACTGATTCGAAGATTTTCTCTTCAAGTCCGAATCACTTTGGCGCAGAGCCGAATACAAACACAAGTGTGATAGACCTAGGTTATCCAGGTGTTTTACCTGTTCTGAATAAAAAGGCAGTAGAATTTGGTATGAAAGCAGCGATGGCCTTGAATTGTCAGGTTGCTACACATACGAAATTTGACCGGAAGAACTACTTTTATCCGGATAATCCAAAGGCTTACCAAATCTCTCAATTTGATAAGCCAATTGGTGAGCATGGCTGGATAGAAATCGAGGTAAATGGCTATACCAAAAGAATTGGTATCACTCGGATTCATTTGGAAGAGGACGCAGGGAAACTAAGTCATGGAAATGGGTACTCTTTGGTTGATTATAACCGCCAAGGTACTCCGCTCGTCGAAATCGTTTCCGAGCCGGATATCCGGACCGCCGATGAAGCCTATGCCTATCTAGAAAAATTAAAGTCGATTATTCAATATACTGGTGTATCCGACTGTAAGATGGAGGAAGGCTCACTCCGCTGTGATGCCAATATTTCAATACGTCCTGTCGGCCAAGAGGAATTCGGAACGAAAACAGAATTGAAAAACTTAAACTCCTTCAACTTTGTTCGTAAAGGTCTTGAATATGAAGAGAAACGCCAGCGTGAAGTGGTAACGGCTGGTGGAGTTATTGATCAGGAAACACGTCGTTTTGATGAAGCTACTGGTGCAACGTTACTCATGAGGGTAAAGGAAGGGTCAGATGACTATCGTTACTTCCCAGAACCGGACCTGCTCGATTTGTACATTGATGAAGACTGGAAAGCACGGATTCGGGCAGAAATCCCTGAATTACCAGATCAGCGTCAAAAGCGTTATGTCGAAGAGCTTGGATTACCAGCATATGATGCTAAAGTTTTAACAATTACGAAAGAAATGGCTGACTTCTTTGAGGCAACTGTGGGTGCCGGTGCGGATGCAAAGCTGGCATCCAATTGGCTGATGGGTGATGTGTCAGCATACCTGAATGCAGAAGCAAAGGAACTAGATCAGGTTAAGTTAACTCCTGAAGGGTTAGCAAGTATGATCAAGCTCATCGAAAATGGAACAATTTCTTCTAAAATAGCTAAAACTGTATTTTTGGAGCTAATTGAAAACGGTGGAAATGCCGAAAAAATCGTCAAAGACAAGGGGCTAGTACAAATCTCTGATGAAGGAACGCTGTTAAAAGTCGTTTCAGAGATTCTCGATGCTAACCCACAATCGATTGAAGACTTTAAAAATGGAAAGACGAAAGCGGTTGGTTTCCTGGTAGGACAGTTAATGAAGGCTACGAAGGGGCAAGCAAACCCGCAAATGGTCAATCAATTGTTACAGCAGGAATTAAGTAAACGCTAATAGTGTAGCTGGTAGAGTGAATCTGCCAGCTATTTTTTTGTCGAAAATAATACCGACAATTTTTTTGTGATTTCCCGGGAAAAACCCTTTGTTTGTAAGTATTATGATTGAAACTAATTAATCGATTGATTAGTCGACAAAATACCACCCTATTTTTTAATAAAATCCTTTTAAACTGGGCTTAAGGGGAAAACTAATTAAACGTTTGATCAACAAAAAAAATGAAGGTTGCTGTCGGATGTCGAGTTTGTCGAGAAAATTATGGCTGGGTAGCGATTTTGAGAACATGCTTTGACAAGGTTTTTAGCTAATTTGAGAGAAAAAACCTTTAGTTTAGGGGATGTATGGCAGACTAATTAAACGATTGGTTAGGTGACAGGATTCTACCCTTTTTTAAAGGGAAACCCATCCGTATGAAGACTGGAGGCGAATTTAATTAAACGTTTGGATATATACAAGAATCGACAAAGCCTAAGCACTTACGTTGTAAGGGACATTCGGATGGATTATCATGGAAGGATAAGGAAGGGGTGCTGTAATTGGATTTAAATGAATGGTTTGAAAAGGGATTAACCACAGAAGAATACATCAGTTCAATGAAGACGAATAAAGAAGGTATGGTTATAATTTATGAGCGTTTTTCCTTGGAGGAAGGGTTCAAAGCAAAGCTCGAAGCAATGAAGCAGAAGAATTTACGAGTAATTGTTTTAACAGAAGATTGGTGCGGAGATGCCATGCTGAACAATCCTGTATTGTTGCGAATTGCAGAAGCAGCAGAGATAGAAGTAAGCTTTGTACTCAGAGACCAAAACCTTGAGCTAATGGATCAATATTTAACGAATGGAACGTCGAAAGCGATTCCAATTTTTATTTTTATTGATGAACAAGGGAACGAAGCGGCTGTCTGGGGACCAAGAGCGCCTGAAGTACAAGCACTAGTGGACAAGGGGCGTGCAAGCCTTCC
The DNA here is from genome assembly GCA_029256785.1 of Neobacillus sp. Taxonomy (GTDB): domain Bacteria; phylum Bacillota; class Bacilli; order Bacillales; family Cytobacillaceae; genus Neobacillus. The sequence goes on along the minus strand of JAQSXG010000064.1, from coordinate 384 downwards.
TAGCCAGGATGCTCCAGACTTTAAGGAGAAACAAATGTTGTTGTATAGGGGATTCGGGGAGAAATATCAATCCGATGAGTCTATTTGGAAGACGGTTGCTAGTAGTATATTGGCTGCGGTAATAAAGTAAAGTTACGATAGGATGGCTTTGTGTGAGTTCATGAGACCGACTTCTTTAAGAAAATCGAGAAAGTGGTCCTCATGGAGCGTTCATGAGACCGACTTCCCTAAGAAAATCAGAAAAGTAGTCCTCATGGAGCGTTCATGAGACCAACTTCCCTAAGGAAATCAGAAAAGTGGTCCTCATGGAGCGTTCATGAGACCGACTTCTTTAAGAAAATCGAGAAAGTGGTCCTCATGGAGGGTTCATGAGACCGACTTCTT
>JAQSXG010000660.1 GCA_029256785.1 Neobacillus sp. | reverse complement strand
TGTATAATTAAAGCGACAAATTATATTGAAGAAAATTATCGGGAACTAACCAGTATTGCAGACATAGCGAACCACTCTCATATTAGTAGGGAACATCTATCAAGACTTTTTAAAAATTACTATGGTACCACTATCAATAACTATATCAATCAAAAACGCATTAATGAAAGCAAACGCTTATTTGAGCTGGGTGCTAATGTAACGGAAGCCTGTTTTAGCTCTGGTTTTAATAATGTGTCCTACTTCATTAAAATTTTTCATCAAAAAGTCGGTACCACCCCACTAGAATACAAACACTTTATAAATATCCCCTCTTAATTCTTCCGATTTCTCCTCACGATGGACATCTTGTTGTTCCGCTATGTCTTTCCCATACTAGGGCAGACTAGGGGTAGGGTCAATCAATGGCGCGGTATCACCGTTACCATTGCCTGCCATCTCAAACTGTGCATGAGAACTCCACGTATGTTTTATTTGGGGTAAGATTTTTTTACCAATAATACTTCAAAATATCCTATTTTATTTCCTTTCTTTATAGTCTATCTCCACCTCTTCTTTCCATCTTCTGTTTATTTTTCCTTCCGAACGGTAACAGGAAATTGCCCCATTCATCGCTTTATAATTTAATTCAGTACCAACGGAATCCGCGACATAGTTCGTTGCATGCTCCTCGTCAATGCCAACCTGCTTCGCTGTTTCAACTGCATCGATATTAGCCCCCAGGAAAATAAACTCCCAATCGTAGCGATCCTTCTGATGCTTAATCATTTTCCTGACTTTTTCATACGAATATTCTTTACTGGAATTCTCATAACCATCCGTGGTAATGACTAAGAGAACCTTCCCCGCTTTGTCCTCCTCTTTTGCATACTTCTGAACATTCCCCATGTAGTGAATTGTCTGACCAATGGCATCCAACAATGCCGTACAACCACGTACATAGTATTCCTTCTCGGTCAATTTCGTAGCTTCTTGAAGGGACACTCGTTGGTTAAGCATCTCAACCTTATCATCAAATAGTACCGTCGTTACATTCGCTTCTCCTTCTTCTTGCTTCTGTTTCTCAATCATGGCATTGTAGCCTCCGATGGTATCTGTCTCTAGTCCTGACATCGATCCACTTCGGTCCAAAATAAATACTAACTCCGTTAAATTCTTCTTCATAAATAAAAACCTCCTGCAATTAATTATTCTTTACTGACATGCCTTTGCATCTCTGTATAAGAAAGAATAATATAATTCAGAAGGTCTTTGGTCGTTTTAAAAGCGACATCTGGGGCTCCTTGCAGGCGATTTAAGCTCCCAACAAAGGCTGATCGTATGTAAAGAGTGTTTCATTTATTACATACATATCAAATCTCTTATTTTCAATAAAAAATCGAATAATCAAATCGAACCGATTACTATTCGATAATGTATATCCTGCTTTCATTAAAAAATCCTTCGTTTCATCCAAGGATAATTCTAGAGCAATTGCCAACGCTAGAGCCGTACTTTTCTTAGGCTGGTATTCCTTGTTACGCATTTTTGAGAACAACTTGCGATCTATATTAGCTCTTTTATACACCTCAACATCCGCCTTGCCTTTTTCATCAATCAAACGAAACAACATTTCTGAAAATGTCTCATCGATTTGCTTCATAACATCCTCCAGGCATCGCGTTGCAGACTCTTGCATGGAATAACACAGTGCATCTTCAATCGGGGCTTCTTCGAATTGATCACTTTCAAAATCAATTTTGTTCCGCTGTCTCTTCGTTTTCTTTGATACTCTATCGGAAAACAAGTTAGGATTAAGGTCATAGATTTGATCAAATTCATTACTTGACCGATTCAGTCTGTTCCTGTCTTCATATTCGCCGTTGTCTTCATAATAGGTATCAATATAGTGATTGATTTGTGTAAAAAGCTTTTCACTTAGCGATATTGCTTTTCGATCAAATACCACAAGGTAAATATTCATCTCATTATGTAATAAAAACTCACTAATTGCCGATATTGCTATCTGCAATGCCTCATCCTTTGGATAACCATAGATCCCCGAAGATATGAGGGGAAAGGACACTGAAGTCAGATGATATTCTTTGGCAAGCTCTAAAGAATTGCGATACGCCATAGCAAGAAGCATATCTTCTCCTTGGTCTCCGCTCTTCCAAATCGGTCCAACCGCGTGAATAATATATTTTACGGGTAATTGATATCCTTTTGTAATCACCGCATGTCCGATAGGACAGGAACCGATCTCATCACATTCCTTTTTCAGAAACTCTGCACCAGCCGCCTGAAAAATCGCACCACAAACTCCGCCCCCTTGCTGCAAGTAAGAATTTGCTGCGTTCACGATGGCGTCTGTATTCATTTTAGTTATATCATTATGAATAATTTGAAATGGCATAATAATTCCTTTCAATACATCATATGTAAATCCAACGAGTCGATCTCGTCTATAAGATGCTCTTTTACCTCGCCTGTTAGATTATTAGTCATTACCACCGTTTTCTTCGGTAATGATCGATATTTGTATTCCTCATTGATAAGACTTGTTAACCCCTTCTGTTCCTGTCACAATGAATAGAATATGAACGATTAGAACAAGATGCGTTTACATTTTGTACATCGTGACAGGTACCAACTGACCAGTTTTTATTCCACATAATCCAAGAAAATCATATCCTTAAATCCACCACGCTCTATGGATTTTACTTTGCGTTTCTCCTCTAACTGATCCAACGTATAACCTCTAGCTACACAAATAGCATGGAGTACCTCCAGAACATCAGCCATCTCTTCTATGCTTTTATCTTCCTGATATTCAGCAACTTCTTCATTTAATTTTACTTCAAGTGCTG
>JAQSXG010000659.1 GCA_029256785.1 Neobacillus sp. | reverse complement strand
AAACGTTTCAAGAGTCATCGCTACATCTACTAAATAGCCTTTGAATCCCTCGTTCCAAACATTCAATGCTTGGTCAAAAGTCAGTTCGTTAAGCCGCTTTATTGTATACATGATTCAACACCTCTTCCTTTGGAAATTTCACATAGTTACTCTCGATGAAGACCAACTCTGGTGGGAAAACCGTGGGAGATGATCTTCATCCGTTTGATGAAGGACAACTCTGGAGGAAAACCCAAGCGAGATGTCCTTCATCCCCATCTCGTCCGTAAATACATTCCCAGGCGCCCCTAAAGATTACACTTTTTACCATTCCCTCATGCGTTATACTCAGCTAATCCTAAGGGGAACATTTAATATATAAAAGTATAAGCCATTTATACTAAAAAATGGTATATTTTAGATTGGGTGTATTTAGTTCTTCACAAAAGGAGTTTGTATGAAAGAGACGACTACTAATAAAAAAATATATTATCATGTTGCGTGGTTTATTATTGCTATTATGGTATTGGGCTTAATTATTGATAACCCGCGCCTGGATGATCATGATATTGTTTTCATTGCCCACAGTATTCAGGTGTTGATTCTGTCTGTGTGTTTACTGCTTTATCCTAGGTATGATACGGCTATATTAAGGTGGATTATTATCACAGCCGCATCCTTTTTGTGTTATACCCTTTTTCTTTTCTACCCAGAAACGTCAACAACCTTTATTTTCCTGTGCCTTATTCCAGCATTGGCCATCTTATATTTTGATACCAAGCTTTTTTACTTTACCTTGTTAGTAAACTATCTATCAGTCGTGATAATATTTGCCACTATTCTATTGATCGATGGTTTGCAATATCCGTTTGTTGAGGAAGATATGATAGGCAATATCTTTAATTTTACTGCGAGTCAAATTATTGTCTATTTTATTTTTTCCATAACGAATGGAAGGATGAAGAAACAACAAGTTTATTATGAGCAAGTTCAACATTCGGAACGGTTAAAGACAACTGGCCAACTTGCAGCGGCTGTCGCACATGAAATTAGAAATCCACTGACCGTTGTGAAGGGTTTTTTGCAATTTTTTGAGCAGGATTCTTCCTTTAGTGAGGAGCGAAAAGAACATATTGCTTTGATGATTGATGAATTAAATACTGCTGAGGAAGTTATTTCTCAATTTCTAACGGTTGCGAAACCAGATAAAGAGAATGTTACGGAGCATGTCAATGTTGGTGCGGTTCTCCGAAGTGTCACCGACTTACTTCATTCTTATGGACTTTTGCATGATAACCGGATTGAACTTGAGGTAACGGGAGATTGTACAATCGCTGCCAACAACATGGAGCTTAAACAATTACTGATTAATTTGATTAAAAATGCGATTGAAGCTTCGAATATTGGTGAAAAGGTTCAAGTGATAGCGGGCAGGGAAAGGGATTTTGTTGTGATTAACGTGATCGATTATGGACGGGGAATGACAGAAATGGAAGTGGCATCCCTAGGCACACCTTTTTACTCGCTAAAAAGCAAAGGAACAGGCTTAGGGATGATGATTTGCTTTAACATTATTGAAAAATTTAAAGGTACCATTGATTTCGAATCTTCTATCGGTCAGGGAACAACCATCACCATTCGCTTTCCAGCTTGTTAAATTTCCTAGAATAAGTAATTTTCCTATTTTAAAGGTCTGGGGTTCTTTCACCTTGTGGTGTAAGAATCCAGACCTTTTTATTTTCGTCCCCATGATTTACTATTCTAGATTTTTCGGCTTATAAATGTTCCCAAGCCCCCATACTTTTTGTACTTCGCCTTCTTGCATGTCGACGGTTGCTTTGGTGATCATGTTGATTTTTGCATCGATATTATCAATCATGTGGCAGAGGTGTGCTTCTAGCGTAAGTGGTTCCGCGGTACTTCCCCAGCCGTTGCTAAGCGGACCGTGATGACTTGAGATAATGTTCATTAATTCATAGACAACCGTCACTTCATCATTCGAAACCTCTCGTTCATTTCGGAGCGCGACTAACTTGCGGTCGATCATCTGGTTGACGATTTGAATATGGCCTAAGAATTTTCCAAAAAGGGTGTATTCCGGTGCCGAATAGTTGCGAGACATCTCGATGATTTTCCCCATGTCATGAAGGGTAAGGGCCGCATACATTTTGCTGCGATTGACGGCTTCGCCATATTGGTCGCAAATGCTTTTACAAATCCGCAGTAGTGAAAGGGTATGGTAAGCAAGTCCCGAACGGAAGTTGTGATGCATTTTCACTGCGGCTACATGTGTCATGAAGTATTTCTTGTTTTCTTCGAACAATTCTGAGGTGATTTGGTGCAGAATCGGAATTTTGATTTCGTCAATAAATGAGCGGATTTCCACTTCCATGTTTTCGATAGATTCCGGTGCGCTATCGATATAGTCACTAAGGTCAACTTCGTCATTTGCCGGAAGGCGGAATTCGTTAATCGTCATTTGGAGCTTACCGTTGTATTCCGACGCATTTCCAATAATGTGAATAACGGCTCCATTTTTAAAAATGGATAGCATTTCTTCAACGCTTCTTCCACCAAACCCGTTGTTCCATAGCTTGCTTTCGATAATCTTATGCTTTTTTCCAATCGTTACATCGAGGTACGGATCACCTTTCTTTGTTTTATCCGACTTCACGCCTTTTACCAGACAAAAGCCCTCAAACGACTCGCCAGCTACAACCTCTAATAAACACGAAACAGACATATCATTTATCCTCCAATCGGTTCAAAGAACATATGTTTTAATTAATTTTAACATAAAAAGGCTAGGGTGTTCCGAATGGATTCTGAATTACTAATCGTTTAATGCGGTCTTGATGGTTGCTAGGTTTTTCCT
>JAQSXG010000063.1 GCA_029256785.1 Neobacillus sp. | reverse complement strand
AAAAACCTTGGAGAATTCTATTTATAGTAGCATTAAGAATTGAATATGTCTCTTTATAATTAAATCTGCAAAAACGAAAAAACCACAACCGTTGAAAGTTGTGGTTTTGTTCTCTTGGTACACTATAACTGACTAAAATTAACCTCTTAAAATGCTTAAATTGCAACGCTTTCGGTGTTCGGCCTCAATTCGCATTCAACGTGGTATGTTTCTTTTCGGCCTGATGTTTCAAAATGCAAACGGATTGGAGAATTCACATACTTGAAATAAATGTCCAAGTCGTGATTTTTAAACAAGACGACTTTTTCAATGATGGAACGATAGACTTCCGGCGTCGGGTCCTCCTGTTTCAGAATATCCCTGATACGGGTTATGGCCTTGGATAAGTTTTCTTTAGCGGCCTCATTCTTTTTCGCCTCAATCCTTACCTTTTCAATGGTGCTTTTCAAAGCTTTAATTTCATCATCATACTTTGCTTTCATCTGGTTCATTTCCACCTTTGAAATATCCCCCTCGGCATACATATCAATAATCCGTTCCTTTTTCGCCAGTGCCTTTTTAATCCGTTCCTCATACTGCTTTGTATTTTCGGGAGCGTTGCTGTTATGCGCTCTTTGAATTTCGGTCTGCAATTCATTTAGAATACCACCAGAATCAAATTCAAGTTTTTTCAGCGCAAATCGCACACAGGCAAGAAGAGCGGTATCATTGACCAAATCACTTTTACAGCCGGAGGATTTTCCATAGGTGTAAAGCTCTCTGCAATACCAGAATCTTATCATTGTACCGTCTTTGTTGTATTTGTTGCGGGAGATTGCTTTAGAACCGCATTCACCGCATTCCACCAAGCCGGAGGCCCAGTATTTATTGGAATGCTTTGACTTTTCCCCGATCAGAGCCGCCCTGCGCTGTAGTTCAAGCTGTGCCAGTTCCCAAGTGTTGCGGTCAATGATAGCCGGATGATGGTCATTGATATATACCATATCGTCGGGGTCTTCATTCTTAACGGCCTTATGCGTCAGATGCGATTCTATGTACATCTTGCGTTGAAGCAGATCACCGGCATATTTTTCATCAACGAGGATGGAACGGATATTGTTCACGCTCCATGCCTTGCGGTTTTCTCCGCATGGTACATTCTCCTGTTTCAGCTTCTTTACAATAGAAGTGATTCCCATGCCCGCTAAAAAATCAGAATAGATTCTCTGGACAGTGGGAGCCTCATCTTCGTTGATGGCCAGAACCCCTTTATTTAGGTGATATCCGAAAATCCCAGGGCCATAAACATAGCCTTTTTCCATTCCGCGCCGCATTCCCCATTTAACCCGTTCAGAGGTTTTCCGGCTCTCTTCCTGTGCGACGCTCGCCATGATCGTCAAGCGGAATTCTCCGTCATTGTCCCTTGTGTCTATGTTGTCGCTGATGAAGATAACGCCAATGCCAAGAGCTTTCAGCTTTCTGGTGACTTCAAGGGTATCAACGGTATTTCGGGCAAACCTTGAAACTTCTTTTGTGACGATAAGGTCAATTTCCCTATTGTACGCTTTTCCAACCATTTCATTGAATTTCTTGCGTTTCTTCATTGATGTGCCGGAAATACCCTCATCGGCAAACAATCCCGCAAATTCCCAGTCGCTGTTCGCATTTATATAATTTTCAAAGTACAATTTTTGATTTTCAAGCGAGTTCGCCTGATCTTCGTGGTCAGTTGACACACGGCAATATGCACTTACTCTTAGCATTTCAATTTCTCCTTCCTCATTGAAATGCCTTGAAAATCAGTCAATATCTATATATAAAATATACCATGAAACGACTGAAATTTCAATGCTTTTTCGTGATTTTACTGTTGGTTTCCGATGTTTATCAATCCGTTTTTTCAAAGGGAAAAGCGATAGAGAGCATCAATTTTCTGTAGATGGCTTCTGTAAGAAAACCGTCTTTATATAACTGGCTGATAACCCCGTGCTTTATCGCTAGTATAAATTCCTTTTGATTTTTAATCTGTATTTCTTTTTCGTTCATTTCCTGTCCTGTCCCATTCGTTCAGCATAAAAGAATTATACTGCCGATAATTGATCACATTTAGTACTGCCCCTGTTTCATCTGAAAGAGAAATAGTCTTTTCATAGACTAGCGGTGCGTTACCTATGACAGCTTGTGCTTCTGATTCCGTACATTCCGTAACAACGGGCTGTTTGATGCCCCTGCTTGTCCTGTAAATCCGCATATTCGCGGGATATAAGCGGAGCCTTGCACCCTTGATTATGGCTTTATTTTCATCTTTGCCCTTCACAGCGGTTAATCTGCCATCGTTGAGGGTTCCGGCAGTAATGGCCTCGGAAAGCTCCATGTCGGCTAGATATGCGGTCAGATATAGCCCAACATTGGTTACGTTGGATAAATCCGTTATTTTCGTGAATCCATGCCCCCAGATATCAGCCAGCTCATTGTTCGGAATAAAAGGCGCTTTGTTCTCAAATATTAGGATAACGTGTAAATGCCATGCGCCCCGGCCCTGTGGTTCTGCACAAGCGATATATTCGCAAGCCGGCCACTTCTTTTTCTCAAGGTAGTATTTAAAGCGTTGCCAGAACCTCTTGTAATCCTCATACAGTCTTTTTTCATCCGTCATATTTTCCTTGTAAGTCAGGGTTGCCCATCGAGTGCTCAGAGGCTCGGTCACATTGGTATTTATCAAATCTCTCAGCCTTTTCAGTGACTGAGCTACAATATGTAAATTATCGGCCCTGCTTTCTGCGGTAGATGTAAATTCTCTGATCTCTCCCGTCGGAATGTAAACATAACTATTCTTGTCAAGTTTCAGTATTTTCGGCGTTGCAGACTGTTTCATATACCGGACGGTATAAATATTTCCCGTGTGCGTAAGTCGGACTTTCTGAAGGGGGCCGGGCAAGATGCTTTCGTTTAATCTTTTGATTTGGATGCGCCATCACCGCCCTCAATTTTCTGATATTGTGTTATAACAATTAAATCAATACGTTTCCGTCCCTGCGGGCCGGAAACGGCGCGGTGCTTTTGCCTTCGGCCCGCACCGCGCCTTTGTGGCCCAGTTGGTTAAATTACCAGTTGGCGTACATCTTCATGGAGCTTGTCCCAATTGCCAATTGTAGGGACTATGATTTTCTTCAATGTTGATCCGTCGGAGAAATAGCCCTCATTTTCCTTTACGGGCCCGATCTGTTCCTTGAAATCGGGGAACATCATCTGTTTGGCCTCTGAGGATAGGGAACCCAACGCAATCGGCGCAAGGCTGTCCCGAGCTGTACCGAACCAGGCAGAGTCCGCCCGCTGAATATCAATCCAGACGCTCAAACGCTGGGCGCGTACACTCATAATCAGGGCCGCCATGATATTGCGCGCTTCTTCGCTCTCTTTTTTGTCCTGCATAGACAGGAACATGGCCCATTCTGAAAACAGGAGGATATGAAGCGGTTCGTCCTGCGCGGTACGGTTTAACATTCTGCTTTCGTTAAGCTCCTGAAAGGCTTTGAGGCCGTCCATACAGTCCTTGTAGGCGTAGTAACGGGAACAGCCTTTTAAATAGCCGTACTCGTTCTTATAGTCGCAGACCGTAGCGGCGGCTCCCAAATCGCCGCAATGTCGGCTCACTCGCGCAAGCATCAATTGAGCGCATGTACTTTTGCCCGATCCGGATTTTCCAACGATTACAAGGTTTGGGCATCTGCGCGGCTCCCACTCGATCAGAGAAGCAGAACGGCCCATACCCATATTCAGCTTGTCGGCATCATAGAAAAATGGTACTCTCATGGCTAATACTCCAAATCTGTTTTATCGGTTTGTCTGGGCGCGATATCCCGATTCAAATCGCGGCTCTGCAAATACAGGCACACTTCGTTATTAACTAACACCGTGTACACCTCAATGAAGCCTTCTCCATCCACCACATCTGTCACCATAAAACTGCTAAAGCTACGCCCCTCGAAAATGTGATACTGCTTCATTCCGGGGTACTCTCCCGAAGCAAGCCGCTGGTCTATCTTCGTCTGAGCCAGATGCTTGATCAAATCTGTATCTATTATCTCTTGCGACTTTTGAATGAGAAATTGACAGAGGATGACAGCACCATCAGAGCGCGGCAGGGTACGGCACGGTGAATAGAGGTTAGAAAGCCTCATCGGAGGATTCAGGCCCACGCCGCTCAGCTCACGGGCAACCGGAAAGAGCATTTTTGCCTCCACATCATAGGTCGATTCTTTCCTCGCGTTATATTCTGCTAACCGCCGCTGCCGTTCCTTTTCGTCCAGTTCCTTCCGCTGTTCCAACCGTTCTGACTTTTTTGCGGCAATCCAACTGAGCAATGCAGTCGGCAGACCCACAATGACAGCAATTTCAATGAAATGGACTGCCACAAAGCCGATCAGCCCAAGGGCCGCAATCCAGAACAGGAAGATTGCTAGCCCGATGGACACTGGAACAGATAGCAGTAAAAGGGTAAAGCTCCCGTATCGTTTTTGCTCCCACAGGTCAGCCAAGCGGCTGACCCATGAGATAAATCGGTTTTTAATTTTCTCCCACATCATTGATTCTCCTTGTCGTTTTTCTTTTTGTCCCTTCTGCTTTTGATCCGTAGTTGCTGAATCTTTAGAGCGGCTAAAGCGACTATGCCTGCAAGGATAGTCACAGCAAGCATAATTTTTAAATTGTCGTTCCGAATCACTTCCAGGGCAAAAGCATAGATACCCAATAGACAGTTAGCAAGAATGTAAATGAAAAAGATAATAAATATCGCACACTTGACATACTTGCTCTGAGCCATTCTGATGAAAAGCCTCTCAAAAAACACCGCGGCACGTTTTGCGAAATCACCGGTGCGGACTTTGATTCTCCTGATTCTTTGCCTCATGTCACTTTGCCTCTGACGCTGTCGGCTTGATCGGTGAAACGATAACGGCCTTTTTCGCGGTGGCGCTAAGTGCCAGTCCGGATTTTCCCTTGTATGGTTCCGCTGTAAAATCATGGAAACTTACCCTGCAAAAATTTCCGGAAAGATTCATGATGTCCAATTCCGATTGCATTATGATAGGTTTCTCGTCCTCAACACGGACTACTAGCGGTGTACAGCAAGACTGGAGCATAAGAACAGTATAGGAACTTCCTAACCTCTTTCCTTGTCTCCATCTTCCATTTTCCTCTATCAGTTCCATATGATCTTCTGCACCGACGAGGATAGGATTTTCCGTTCCGGTTGCTTGTGACACGGTCAAGTTTATCTTTAATTTAGCCATTGTATATACCTCTCTTTCTACATATCGTTGTGTTGATATGATAGTTGTAACTTTCAATATAATTTTGGTAAAAAAGCTTTTTCACGTTATAATGTTGTTTGTAGAGAATTCTCTTTTTATTTGTGATTCTCCTTCCTATGAATTTGCAATTGCTAAGGCTGATTATACAGATCCTTTACGTGTTGCATAATGTACATTTCTAAGGAGAATTGATTTATATTTTTTAATTTTGTACATTGACAAGGAGAACGCTATTGGAAAAACTGGAATTTAATAAAGAAGAATTGGATTTACTTTTTGAAGAACGTAGGAAAAATTTTTCTCCGATATTGAGACAATATGTTGAAAGAAAAAAAAGCTCATTTGAAAAATTGGCTAATGATGCTTCATTTGTATATTTGGTGGATGAAAGTGATGAACACAATGAGAAAATACCATCTTGGAATAGCTTGAAATCTTATTACTATGGTAAGCGAATTCCAAAAGAAAAGACGATCCGTAAGATTGGTAAATTCTTAAAGATCCCTCCATTGGAGAAAAATCTAGGCTTTATGAGTTATGGTCTTGATTTTACCTTTGGATATTTATACTCCATTTACAGTGACGATGTTGAGAGTGGGTATATTAATATCAATCATAAAATGGAAGTGGAAAACTTTCTATTGAAGCTTTTTCACATGAATATTGAAAATAGAATTTTTTTTGCTGAAAATATAAACTTATTTAATACTTTCTTTTCAAATCTTAGTAAGTCTGAGTGGGAATTTCTCTTAACATTATCTGAACTGGATTCGTTACAACTTGATACCCTTAATAATGCACTAGCAAGTCTAAGATTGAAACCTGATAAAAAACATTCGCAGAATCAGCGGTTAGAGAAGATTTATCAAAAGTTTTCTAGCGACAAACAGGAAAAGAAAGATATGAGAATATTAGATAGTATAGAGCCGCTAAGAAATTATTTTAAACGTGAACCTTTGTCAATAAAAAATTTTCTGCCATTGGAAGTTGACATTTTAACAATGGATAAAATAGACAAAAACCTCTTTTCTGTATTTTTATCGTTTCCAGATGGTTCTAAAGAAAAGACTATAATACTTTCTCTAAAAGATTACATAGAAGTTTCTATAGGAAAAGGTAAACAAAAAACTTCACTATAAATAAAAATGGGCTTGTGTCAACGTTACTTGGCACAAGCTCACTTTTTAGGGAATATAGGGAATTATTCGGTATCGCTAATTTGATGTATTTATATGAAGTAGGGGAATTTTACTATTAATCCTGCTCTTTGATTCCTTCATCTGTGCGAATATAGAGTAAAAATGTTACAATCGAGTTGAAGCCAATTTTGATTAAATAGAAGGCCAGTATCGATGGCATTTGTGACAGAACAATGTCAATCGTCCATCCTGTGAACGAAGGCGTAACCACTAGATGCGCGCCGAACATCACGATAAGCATCACCGCAGTACCGGCAACCATGGAAATTAAGAAAGACTTCCTTGATTTCTTTCTTTTATAGAGGTTCCCTGCCACCAACACGAAAGAACCTGTTGCAATAATATTCCATATTATTCCGTAAAATCCCCAAACTGCGCTTACCGTCAAACCTTGCAACACTGAAACGATGATTGTCAGAACGAAACCGGCGATCGGGCCAAATGCAAAGGTTACCATAAAGACAGAAATATCGGTCGGAACATAATCAAGAAAAGGTACTTGGGGGAAAATCGGAAAGTGAAAACCGTACATCAATACGATGAAGATTGCGCTCCACATTGCCATTTTTTTAATACTCATGCGTTTCCGTTTAACAGGGATCATAAAATTCGTAGGATGTTCTACAAAAAATATTATTCCTATAATTGCCAAAATAAGTGCAATCAATGGGAAAGGGGTAAAATCCATAAATGAACCAATGATTCCCTGTGACAAGGATTCGACTTTCTGATTCAGATTTGATATGTAAATTAGAAAAATAATCGGCACTAAAGCAAAACAGCTAAAACCTAGTCGGGCAAGCACGGCTTTATTTCTGCTCTTATAGGCGACTAATGAAATGATAAGAAGTACAAAAGAAATGATAGCTAAAACCAAGAGAAATTTAGCGGTCATTAGTAAAGAAGATAATTGAGAGGAACTTACCCCGATAGAATCAAGAAGCTTACTTATATCATTAAACCTTGAATTTATTGATAGTATGCTGAACACTCCCTGTGAGCCTGTGCTCAAATCTAAAAAAGGTATTTCAATATTGGATTTAATGTTAATACTGACCCAATTTAAAAAGAAAAGCCCTATGAGGCAGACGGTACTCACCAATCTAAGCCAGAACTTTATTGGAAACAAGGGCTGACTGTCATTTAGATTATCAGAGACGGTAGTAGGCGAAGGATTAATATTAGACGAAATTGTGGATTGGTCAGAAGCCAAACCATTCGCGGAATTATCTGACCGTTCATCAAGTAATTGAGAATTTCCTACATATTCTTCGATGTTTTTACCGCAGAAAGGGCAGAATTTTGTTTCTGCGACAAGTTCAGAACCACAATGAGGACAATATTTCATTATAACGATGCTCCCTTCAATATTTATGCGGATAGACCACAATTTTTATAAACTATGTAACTAATATAGGTATACAGTACATTATACCCTATGCCTACTATCAATACAATAGTTGTAAATGAATATTACAATTATTGAGGTGGTTTATCATGGACTATAATCCCGATTATAAACTTATAGGAATACGCATAAAGGATCAGCGTTTAAAAATGAAATTTACCCAAGAGAAACTTGCAGAGATGGCGGATATATCCACACAGCATTTAAGCAAAATAGAAAAAGGGAACACAAAATTATCATTACCTTGCCTAATTGCACTCGCGAATGCCCTGCAAACGACAGTCGATCATATCTTGATGGATAGTGTGAAAGAATCTAAAGCAAACTTGCTAAAAGAAGTCGAAGCAGTCTTTTCTGATTGTTCTAGCGATGAGATATTCTTGATGCTCTCACAAGCCGAGAACTTAAAAAAAGCCTTGCGCTTAAAAAGTATTTTATGAAATCAGGGGTCCAGTGACCGCAAACCCCGGCTATTTATAATTAAGGCAGAGTCACAAAGGCTCTGTCTTAGTATTTAGAGGGTGAGAAAAGTAGAATCAGACAAAATTGGGCTTCATTATAAACAACTTTTGTTTATTGTATTTAGGGTATGTTATAATATATTGTAAAATTCTATATAGTTATTATTTATATTGTATATTAATATCGAAAAACCTGTTGGGAGGATTCTTGATGAATAATTATGATGTAATAGAAGTAGTTCACACTTCAAAGACAGGTAAAACCATTGTTTTAAAAGTTAAGGAAAAAAGTGGTGATAATATATATGCCTTGAAATTAATCGGGCAACTTAATGACAGCATCCAAAGACTAATCTTTAAACGCGAAGTGGAGGCTTTACGCATATTGAATTCTTGCAAGGATATTGTAAGTATTCGTGATCATTTGCTAAATGTAGATTTTAATGAGAAAGGTGAATGGGGGGGTATTTTACTTGATTATGTCTATGGTGACAACCTACAAAATTTAGACACAACAGACTTTTCGCAATTAAAAAAATATGAAATTTGCCTTAACATTTTAAAAGCAGTCAGAAATGCACACAACAATAATATTCTTCACCGGGATTTGAAACCATCAAATATCATGTATGATGAGGAGACAGACAAGCTAATCGTTATTGATTTTGGTACTAGTAAAATAAAAACAATTCTTGAGCCTGAATCAACCACTCCCATTGCTTCAACCAACTATTCGTCTCCGGAAGTTGTACGAGGAGAAGAGACAACGGAAGCTAGTGATATATACTCTTTAGGACTAGTATTGTACTTCATTCTATTAAATGAAGAGCCCCGAGGCTCAATAAGAGTAAGAGATAGAATCAGCAATTCTTCCCTGCTTCAGGAGATTAAAGATACCATCCTAAAAATGGTAGAAGATGATCCCCTCAAACGGAATACGATTGGTGAAGTAATTGATGTTTTTACTAATCTTATAGGTACATTAACCTCTTCGGCAATGAATTTCATTATTGCTATTGATTCAGAAAAACTAGAGTTCTTGAAAAAAAAGAGCGTCATTGAGAGTAAGTATACGATGAGTTTATTTTTAAATTCATATTTAAAAAACCAGTTTATTGATGGCTATGCCTATTATATTGAAAATAAAAATATTTACATTTTTGTTGGAGCCAATGTGCTACTAGAATGCTATTATGAAGACGATATATCCTGCTTCATTGTTCAGAAAGCATTTCCAATATCTATAGACAAGAGGGTAAGTAATCAAAAAAGAGGGATATTAGTATCGGGGAAAATCTCCTTCCTAAATTTGAATGATTTAAATAAATCAAAATTAGTATTAAGTAGGAGTAATAATATAAATCTGAAAATTTTACTTAAGAATTATCATGATCAAACCTTTGAGACAAGGAAACGCGATGAACTGTTTGATGAATTGTTTGGGGGATGGCAAAAAGGATTAGAAGAATCCATAAACAACGAGAAATTAAAAGTAGGAAGAGTAGTATTTTCTGATTATGAAATTAATGATAGAAAGCTGATTGTAACTGTTGAGGAGTATTTTAACAATTCTATTGATGAGTTGAATAATGAAGTAGAATATATAATTGATTATAATGAGAAAAATAAACGTACCCGTTTAGATATTGGGAATTATTCAGATGTAAGTTACCAAAATGGGGTTACTAAGCTGATAATAGAAATAAAGAAAAATGTCAACAGATCAAAATTAAAGAGAATAATGGAAAGTTCAAGTGAAATCTATGAAAACTATAAAAAGCAGATTGGCTCGTATACAAAGCAACTACAGGCGATCAGGATACTGAGAGATGAAGAGTATTCATCAAAAAACCTCAAAGATATATTGCTTAATTTGGACGAGCCTACACTGACTCCTTATATGAATGATGTTATATTAGATTCTGATAGTTTTAATTTAAGGCAGCAGCAAGCTATCCAAATGGCATTGTATTCTGATATTATCTGCTTAATTCAGGGACCTCCAGGAACGGGAAAAACAGATGTTATAAAAGAAATAGTTCGTCAGCTAGTAGCGTGCGATAACAAAATGGAGGAGTCCCCGAGAATTTTAATTGTGTCCCAATCACATACGGCGGTTGATAATATCTTAGAGGGCTTGATTGAAACAGGAGGTTTGAAATTAGATATTGTACGAATTGGAAAGGATGAGGATGTCTCGAACAAAATCGCGGCTACCTATACAATGCCAGCAATAAGAAATAGCATGTTTGAAGAAATTCAACAGCGCTCGACTGATTACATAAATAGAAAACAATCAATTTATGAATCAATAACTGAAAAGAAAGAATTGGAGAGGTGGGAAAGAATTAAACATATACATAAAGACTGGCTGTTACGTTGCAATGACCTTGAAACTTTGGATTATCAAATAATAAAAAGTACAAATATAATTGCGGGAACATGCATTGGCTTTCTATCTAACGATTTCGTAAAAGAAACGGAATTTGATTATGTTATTATTGATGAAGCCGCAAAAGCAACAACACCGGAACTTTTGGTGTCCATTAATAAAGCAAAAAAAATTATCTTAGTAGGTGACCAGTATCAGTTGCCAGCTTTTGCCAATAAAAACATTTCGCCCTTAATTGCACAGCTAACTAAAAACCCACAATATAGATTATTTGATATTCTTTACGATAATTTGCCTGACAATAATAAGAAAATGCTGACAACTCAATATAGGATGAGAAAAAATATTGGAAATTTAATAAGCCATGTCTTCTATAATGATGCTATTGATACAGGGATAGACGATAGTCGAAGAGTGCATGGCATTAAGGTGTTTGAAGGCAAGTCAATAATCTGGTTTGATACATCAAATGTTGAGGACCATGATGAAGGAAGAACAAAAGGTAATTCTTATTTTAATGATTCGGAAAGCACTGTAATTAAGTCTATATTAAAATATCTAAGGCGTATGAATGATCTTTCCAAATTGGATATTGGTATAATTACTGGGTATCGAGGCCAAAAAGAATTATTAAAGAAGACTATTTTCAACAATGGATTTGATAAAATCGCAAAGAACATAGAAGTTAATACGTTGGATGCTTTTCAAGGACGCCAGAATGACGTGATAATCTATAGCACCGTAAAAACAAAAGATTCTATAGGTTTTCAAAAAGAAAAAGAACGTGTTAATGTTGCTTTTTCAAGGGCTAGAAATTTACTAATAATCTGTGGTGATATAGACTTCTTCTATCATTTTGATGATCCGGAAAACAAATATATTGAAATTATTGATTACATTAAGAACAATGCTGATGAATGTGAAATAGCCACGATAAAGGGGTAAGATTTATGAAAGAGTATATTGAAAAATTGCATAAAGTTTTTGTTCCAAATAATGATGGTTATTCATTTATAAAAAATGTAGTCGTATTTCTTCCGGTTTATGAAACCCAGTTATCGATAACAAAAAGAGTTGCAATAAAAATTTCACTCTTGGAAGAAATGGTTCTGCAATTAATTAATGAGAAAATACATAATCTCGAAGAATTGTCAAATATATTAGGTATAAATAAAAAATTACTAGAGATCACCATTGCCGATTTGCATGTGAAAAATATGATTTATTATTCGTCAAATAATTGTACCTTGAAACCGGAAGGCCGGGTTGCAATAAATGAATTAAAAAGAATTGAGCGAAAAACAGATATTTTACGAAACGTTCATCTTGATGCGTTAAATGGAAATATCATAAAAGACTATGATTCGCTTGACTTTGTTTTAAACTGTAATGATGACAATAAAAAATTGAAACCATCATTCGATCCAGATAATATTGAGTTGTACCGACAAAGAATAAAAGATATCAAAGAAATTTTTAATTTTGAAAATAACTATTACGAAGATAAGACAAAAGCACAGCCAGATGAATTGGTTAGTTTGGACTCAATTGAGAAAGTATTTGTGAAATTTCTTAGAATACCCTTGCATCTATACGTTAGCAATGTAGGAAAGGACATAGATTTTATATACAAAACTAACCATGATCGGGTGTATTTTCAAGATCATAAACTCCAAATACTAAATCAAATTAAAGATCGAGAAGTTTTAAAAGATACGTTCAAAACTTATACGTTAAATAAAAAATACGAAAGATGTGATTTTGAGGAAAATGCCGAAATAATATCAGCAATTAAAGACTATTTGTTAAACAAAAAGAAAAATAACTCTAATTATATAAAAAATCTGATATTATCTAATCGAAAGTTATTCGATGGAGAAATAGAACTTTTTTTAGAACTATTATTTAAAGATGCAATAAAAATTGATCTATATATTGGAACACTTGATGATTTAATTTGGAATCAAGATACTACTGGATTGTTTGATCTTTTGAAGACAAAAAAGTATGTTGAAATAATATATAACAATTCTAATAATGAGAAAGATGCCTTAAGGAGGCTTACAGGTAGATATCCTGAAATGAAGGGCTATAAGCAACAAGCTCATAATTACTTCATGAAATTTGTTATTAACGATAGCCATGCTGTTCTGGCAACTCCGGAGGAAGTTTCCGTTATTGATGGTAAACTTAGTATAACAAAAATTGATTATTTTTTCTTTAATCTCAACTAAACTTTATAGATATTGACTGATTTCAAAGTATTTCACAATACCTAAAAAATAAAAAGACAACCTCTGATTTAAAGGTTGTCTTTTAGTTTGTATTGGTACACCATCGCGGGCTCGAACCGCGGACACCCTGATTAAGAGTCAGGTGCTCTACGAACTGAGCTAATGGTGCACATTGGCTGCCGCCCGGCTAAGAGCCGGCGGGCCTATTTTAAAAACCAAGATTATCTCTTGTGTTTTGGCACTTTTATAGT
>JAQSXG010000062.1 GCA_029256785.1 Neobacillus sp. | reverse complement strand
CTATCGAAAAGGGTGCCGGAAAATAAACCAAGCCTATCTGTTGATATTATGGACATGCTAAGTCTTCCGCAGCATTGTAGTTTGGAAATAAAACATAATGGAAACGAAATTCTAATTGGTCCTTTCATCGGTTTAATAGTGGACGGAGACTCAATTGAAAACCAATTAAATGATCAATTAGATTATTTGTTACATTATCGGGATTTTAGAGGAGCGATTATAGCCTTTTCTCTAGAAAATGTCGATAAAGTTAACATGACTATTTGCGGATTTCTATTTAATCCAAAGACAAAAACATGGGAACAAGGTATATATCCCTATCCTGCCTCTATTTTTGTCATGACAACTTCTGTAAGTTCTGATTGGGCAGCTCATTTTCGGGCAATTCTTGGTCACTCTTTTTTTAATCATTCACAATTGAACAAATGGGATGCTCATAAGCGATTAGCCGCCTCCATCGGAATAAAGAATTATCTACCCGATGCAATGCTATATGGAAAACCTAAGGATTTTTATTGGTTTCTGAATAAATTTTCAACTGTTGATGTAAAGTCTATCAATATGGAGGATAATCCGCCGATTAAAGTAATATTAAAAGACAAAAACAATTTGTTAATATCTAATCCGATCACAAATGAAACAAAGAATTATAGTTTTTATAGTAGGGGTCAAGCCTATTCCGTTTTTGATCGGTACTTTCGTGCGGGAGAGTTTATGACGCAGGAATCTATTGATGTACCCGGCTATCAAAATATAGAAATTCGGATGTTAATTGTGAAAGACCAATGGGGGAAATGGCAAGCAAAAGGGCTGTTTACTAAGGAAAAAGGTTCAGACGAACTTTCGGGTTCCATATATCCTATTGTCAAACTGGAAAGGGAGCAGTTAAAAAATCTTTTACAGCGAGGCGATGTGTATATCTCAATGGTCTATCAGGAAATTATCAATATAGCAATTGAAGCAGTAGAAGCACTGGAAGATAGTAACTCGAACCTTGCTAACGCAGTCGTTGATATGGTAATTGGAGAAATAGGCGATATTTGGATATCTAATGTCAACCATGGTCATCCATCACATGAAATTGCATTAGTAGCGGGCTATCCGGAAGTATACTATGAAATCCTAAAAACAAACATGCTCTATGCAAAAAAACTAGCTGGATTTTAATATGATAAGAGTAAAACACTTTCCATGAGTGTTTTATTTTTTATGTACATAAAGTGGGGGAACTTTGCTATTTTGGAAAAACTTACTTATTATTATCTTGATGAGAAAATTAAAATAATGATTGATGGAGGATTAACAATGTATACTTCTATTGCTGAATTTATCGAGGAATGGAGTCACGAAGCAGGTTCAACACAGAAAATTTTAAATGCTTTAACAGATGCCTCACTACAACAACCGGTATCACCAGAGGACCGAACATTAGGTCAAATTGCTTGGCATATCGTGTCAAGTACACCTGGAATGCTTATGGAATTTGGCATTAATGTGAAAGATATGCTAGATCCTGCTGCTATCCCATCATCAGCAAAAGAGATTGCGGATGCCTTTCAAAGTGTGAGTGCACAGACGAGTAAAGCGGTAGAGCAGCAGTGGACAGACCAAAATTTAAGTGAAATGCAAAATGTATTTGGTAGGGAGATGCCTAAAGGTGCAACCCTATCCCTCCTTATTAAGCATATCATTCATCATCGCGGTCAATTGACCATTCTTATGCGCCAGGCAGGATTAAAAGTTCCTGGAGTTTATGGACCGGCAAGAGAAGAATGGAGCCAAATGGGAATGGATGCTCCAACAGCATAATAATGTCATAAGTAAAGTAGTATGAAAGCCGGCAAGAGAGATCTTCTTCTCTTGACCGGCTTTTTTTGCTGGATTATTCCATGACTCCAAATAATGGCTTTAAACTAAAATAAATCAATGCCTGATTAACATCATGACGATTGTAAATTTTTTTATCTAAACAGAATTTAACCACTAAATCAAAGGTCTCGCTATCCGACAAGGAGTATCCGGCTGATTCTAAAAGGTTATCGGTTTCATATTCACTTAATTCAAGAGCGATAGCCAGGGCAATGGCCGTGTTTTTACTGATTCGGTAGTCAGAATTGGAGCGGATTTTTGAAAAATGCCTGCGATCAATCCCTGCCTTTTTATAAATATCGGAATCAGATACACCCGTTTTATCAATATAACTAAATAAAGTCTGATTGAAGGAGGGCTTGCGTTTATTTTTAATAAAATCCACAATTTCGATATGTGGAACGCTTTCTAAACTATTGCTTTCTTCACATTTTTCCATACTAGAAAATATTTTGACGCTCAAATGACTTTCTACAAACTCCTGCAATTCTATTAACTGCTTTTTATTAAGCATTTTTTACCTCCAAAAATGTCGCTTTCTAGGCGACCTGCTTACTATTGAACTCAGTTATTCTTATTTTATAAATAAAATTGAAAGGATGAAAGACATGAAGAGAGATTTAACTGAAATAATTTTTTTATTGGATAGGAGCGGGTCAATGGGAGGACTAGAACGTGAGACTATTGGAGGATTTAATGCGTTTATTGAGAAACAAAGAAAGTTAGAAGGTGAAACAATCGTTACTGGGATTTTATTCGATGATCAATATGAACAATTATGGAATGGAATCGATGCGAAAGATGTGTTCCTGACAGAGAAAAATTATTTTGTTAGAGGATGCACGGCGTTATTAGATGCTGTGGGGAAGACCATTTTAGATGTGGGATACCGTCTATCTAATACGAATGAGGAAGAAAGACCAGGCAAAGTTATTTTTGTCATTACGACAGACGGAATGGAAAATGCAAGCTGTGAATTTTCTTATGAAAAAGTTAAAGAGTTAATCATCCACCAGCAAGAGAAGTATAATTGGGAGTTCATTTTTCTTGGGGCAAATATTGATGCAGGAAGGGAAGCGGAGAGTCTTGGAATTATTAGTGATAACGCTTATAGCTTTGAAGCTACAAATGAAGGAATAGAAGTAATGTACAACAAGGTATCTGAGGCAGTTTCTGAAAAAAGACAATAAGAAACTTACGTTTTAGTAAATATGTGAAAAGCCTAAATGATATATTAACAATTTAGGCTTTTTTTGTTTAATGGTTTTTCTATCCTACTTTCTAAGTTCCTAGTCATTGTCTTTATGAATTTGTTAATCAATGAGTTCTTCGGGATGTTTTGTTTGGAGTTCCCTATATCGAATTTTATAATCGTTGTTACTCTCATTGATATTTGTGTCTAAATTAGGGTCATAACGAACAGGCTCAAAGTCCACTTCCTTTTTTTCATTTAATGCATCCCTAGCTTCAATGTTACAAGCAGAAAGGAAACATAACGAAAGTAAAGTTAGCAAAAATGAGATTTTATAAACTTTTTTCATACTATACCCCCAAAAATTAAATTATATATTCTTAATATGTGTCATATTAACAATCTTAGTCATAATTATTGGGTGCCTGTCACTTTATCAACTTGTTAACTATTGGGAATTGTTTCCTATGATAAGTTATTTCAAATGATTTCTATGAGATATAGTCTAGATTATGCATCTATGATACTAGGAGTTTTGTATCGTTTTTTATTAAATTGGATAATAACCCCGAAAGGAGTCCCGAAAAATCAGGAAAAACAGTAGGTACCATCTCATGTCAAAAAGATATCTACGGTATTTTGAACTATTTTTCTAACTTTCCCAATAGATTCGTTCCTACCAATTATTAATACACTCATTTTTTTCAACTTTTTTCGACACAAAATTCACCTTATAACCGCTATCGTAAAGGTAACACCAAGTAATTACATATTTTGCAGTAAAAATAAATGAGGGGAGGAAATGAGGAGGAAATGGTTTAGATTACCAAATAAATTTTATTGGAGGTAGATGGTTTGAAACGTAAAAAAAGAAAAGTACTATCCATTTTAACTTCTGCCATGCTGGTTTTGCCTTTAGGTTTAACCTCACAAATGAATGTGGAAGCAGCAACCAAAGGGGTCAGTGTTTCAGCAAATGACAAGCTACCATCACCAGCTCAAAAGATTGCAAAAAAATTAAAAACACAATTTGATGATCAAGATAAAGTTACATTTTTGATTAAAATGAAGGAACAAGTGGATACTGCTTCGGTTGCAAAAGAGGCTGAAAAGAAAGCGAGTGTTAATAAAGCCACTCCCGCAAAAACAAAATCAATTAAGCGTTCTTCAATCGTTTCTGAATTAAAAGCTACTGCACAAGAAACACAATTTGAATTGATGGAGTTTTTAGAAAAACAAGAAGCAGCTGGAAACGCAAAGGAAGTACATTCTTACTATGTAGTGAATGCGATCGCCGTTACTGCTACAGAGGAAGTAATGGAAAAGATAGCAACCTTCCAAGAGGTAGAAAAAATCTTGCCGAACGAAACTAGACAATTGTTTGTCCCGGAAAAGACGAATACGGCAGTATTGGATGCAAAGGCAGAAACCAATGCAATAGAGTGGAATATTGACCGTGTAGGGGCACCAGCTGTTTGGGATATGGGGATTGATGGAAGTGGTATTACCGTTGCGTCCATCGATACAGGTGTCCAATGGAACCATCCAGCACTACAGGAGAAATATCGTGGATACGATGCTTTTGATGGTGAGGTATCTCATGCGAATAACTGGTTTGATGCAGTAGGTGGTCAATCTGTACCTTATGATGACCAGGGGCATGGAACCCATGTTACCGGCACGATGGTTGGATCTGAGCCTGATGGAAACAATGCCATTGGTGTCGCACCAGGTGCAAAATGGATTGCTGTTAAGGCCTTCAGTGCAAGTGGTGGATCAGATGTAGATTTATTAGAAGCTGGGGAATGGATTTTAGCACCAAATGGTAATCCGGATCTCGCACCTGATGTTGTAAATAACTCATGGGGTGGAGGAGCTGGACTTGATGAGTGGTATCGCCCAATGGTTCAAGCTTGGAGAGCAGCGGAAATATTCCCTGAATTTTCTGCAGGAAATACAACGCTAACTAACCCAGGTGGACCTGGATCTGTTGCTAATCCAGCAAACTATCCTGAGTCAGTGGCTACAGGTGCAACCGATATTAATAATAAACTAGGAAGCTTTTCACTATTAGGTCCATCACCTTATGGAGAAATCAAACCGGAGGTAACAGCTCCTGGAGTGAATATTCGTTCATCTGTTCCTGGAAGTAGTTATGAAGGTGGTTGGAATGGAACATCTATGGCTGGACCACATGTAGCAGCGGCTGTGGCACTACTTTTACAAGCTAATTCAAGTTTAACGGTGGATGAATTAGAAGAGATTTTACAAACGACGGCAATTCCTTTAACAGATAATACCTATCCAACTTCACCAAATAATGGCTATGGATCAGGTCTAATCAATGTTTATGATGCTGTTTCATCTGTTGTTTCGGGATTAGGAAAACTGAAAGGTCAAGTAACAAAAGAAGGAGACGACAGTGAAGCACCGGTGTTAGAACATTCCCAACCTGCCACGGTTTTTGCAGGAATGCCACTAACGGTAGAAGCCTCAGCTGTCGACAATATTAGTGTAACAAATGTGGAAGTAGAATATCAATTGGAAGATGGTTCCACTAAAACGATTGTTGCTAAACGAGTAGGCGGTAACTATCAAAATGGAATGTATCAAGCAAATATTCCAGGAGAAGATATTGCAGGAAATTCGTTCGTATACAAATGGAAAGCGACTGATTTTGGTGGAAATGAAACAGTCAGTGAATACACAGTAACGGTGCTACCTGGAATAACGGTAGGATATGCACAGGATTTTGAAAATAATCCAGATGGCTGGACCTCTTATGGTGACTTAAATACATGGGAATGGGGCGTTCCATCAAGCGGTCCAGGTGCAGCATTTTCTGGAGAAAAAGTTTATGGTACTACGCTTAATGGTACGTATCAAAGCCGTGCAAATATGTCATTGCAAATGCCGCCTGTAGATTTACCAGAAGGTAGCAGTTTCCTGCAATTTAAACAATGGCATAATCTTGAAAGAAACTATGATTTCGGCCATGTGTATGTTTCAACTGATAACGTTAACTGGGTTCAAAAGCTTCGGGTGAATAATATATCCGATGGATGGATAGACGGTGAAGTTGATTTAAGTGAATATGCAGGACAACGAATTTATATCGCCTTTAACGTAAAAACTGACGGAAGTGTTGTTAGAGATGGCTGGTATATAGATGATGTTAGATTAACGGACACTCCACTTGCTGCGCCTCTAAAGGCAGATTTAGGTGTTGAGGCAGATGAAAAAGATTCAACTAATACAGGTATGAAAGAAAAGGTAGATCCAAATGAACTGACAATCTCACTTCCAGAAACATCCAAGGATGCTAATACAGAACAACAAGCTACTCCGATGTTACTACCTATGAATGCACAAGTATCTGTTTTAGAATCAGGGCGTTCTGTAAAAACAAATCCGGCAAATGGTAGCTACGAATTGACACATGCTGCAGGTGAATTTACGGTTGTAGCCGAATCTTATGGCTATTATCCTGAAACCCAAACAGTAACGATTGAGCAAGATGGTGAAGTAGCAGCAAACTTTACTCTTGAAGAACTACCCCAGGGTAATGTCTCAGGGTCAATTACTAATTCAGTAACTGGTGAACCTGTTGCTGGAGCAACCATCTATCTAATTGAAGATGCAAAAATTGCCCCAGTAGAAACAGACGTAAATGGACAGTACTCACTCACTGCATATGAGGGTGAATATACTCTAAAAGTAGTTGCACCACATTTCTATAGTCAAGAAGTTACTATTACTCTTGAAGGAAATGTCGATCAAGATTTTGTAATGAAGCCTTTCATTGGCTACCCAAGTGAAATTGGCTATGATGACGGCACGGCTGAAAATGCACGAGCATTTTATGATGCAGGTAATGGTTGGGCTGTAAAAATGTCATTAGCACCAGGGAACACAAAGGCACTCGTTACAGGTGGCTTGTTCCGATTCTGGGATACTGAATGGCCAGTTCCAGGAGGTACTGAAATCAAAGTAGAAGTTTATGACGCAACTGGTGTGGATGGTGCACCAGGTAAAAAACTAGCAGGTCCGATTGATGCGACAGCTTTACGTGATGGAACGTGGACACATGTTGATTTAAGCAGTGAAGGAATTGTCGTAGAAGGAGATTTCTATTTAGTCTATATTCAAGCAAATATCAATACTGCGTCACCTGGACTCGGAACGGATGAAGATGGAGAAAATGCCCTAAGAAGCTGGCAGTATGTTGGCGGCAGCTGGTCACCAGCACCTGAAGAAGAAGGTAACTATATGATCCGTGCGGTTGTTGATTACGAAGTAACCACACCAACGATTACCTCACCAGTTGATGGAGCTTATACAAATGTTGGAACGGTAATGGTTGAAGGAAATGCAGCTCCAACAACAACGGTTCATATTTATAATGATGGAGAGGAAGTGACGACAGTAGCTGCCAATGAAAATGGCACCTATGCTGTGGAAGTGGACCTTGTGGATGGAGAAAATGTCCTAACCTCTAAAGCATCCACTGCTCAGGGGATTACCGATGCATCCGCACCAGTTACAGTAATTTATGATCAGTTTGCTCCAGAATTGACTATCACTACACCAACAGATGGTAGTAAGTCGAATAAAGAAACGGTCACAGTAAATGGAACAGTAGTTGAGGATCATTTGAAATTTGTTAAAGTTAATGGAACATTAGCAAGCGTGAATAATGGTAACTTCTCCGCTAGAATTTTACTTGATGAAGGAACAAACAATATTGAAGTGCTAGCAGAGGATCTTGCAGGAAATGTATCAGGAAAATCTGTACAAATTAAGGTGGATTACACTGCACCAGTTATTGCAAATGTAAAACCGGCTGAAGATGTAACCTTGAAAACAGGAAAAAGCGTTAAGGTTGAATTCACTAGTGAACCGGGCTTAACAACATCTTTTGCTATTCAAATGCCTTTAACAGACTTAAGTAGATCACAAGTTCAGAACGCTACTGAACTTCCATTGATGGAGGTTTCACCAGGATATTACGTGGGTTATTATACAGCCACAAAAGACATGGTAGCCGATGGAGCAGTCATTGAAGTGAAGGCAAAGGATTCATTTGGAAATGAAACAAGACAAACCGCAAATGGGAAATTGTTTATCAATGTCAAACCGGGAAAAGGGAAATAGTAAGAGTGTAAAAAAGGGAGCTCTCCACTTATGTGGGTGAAGCTCTCTTTTTTTTGATCACCAGCCTTTTATACTAATAATAATAAGAATACAAATACCAATTACGCCTCAATTTGCCAATTCCATCCGACTTTCTACGTATTTTTAAAAATCAAATCGAAAAATGATGAATTTGGTTGTATAATATAAACTTGCAATACAAAAGAGGAGGGAACCATTATGATGGAATGGACTTTAGCCGGCTTGTTTGTAGTTTCCGCTTTATTACTAATCGTCTCTATTTATAAATCGTCTCATGCGGCAAAAGTAGAACACAATGAAGTGAATCAAATTCATATTTCTACGATGAAAGAAATTAACGCCATACAAGATTCTATACGTAATATTGGACTTGATATAGAAGTAGTAATGAAGGAATCCGGAATTAAACTATCTTCAGAGGAACAAGTTTTCATGCGTGAAATACTAGATTTATATAAACGCAATTATTCAATTGAGAGTATTGCAGGAATGAAACAAGTATCTGAGAGTCAAATTGAACAAATGCTTGCTCCTTATCAACAATTAGAGAAGGACGAGGGGGGACTAGTTGCCCATGCGAATTAACTTATTAAGCAGCTTTACCGCAGGAATACTTATCACGACAACTATTTGTGGTGCAGTTTACTTCGCTGATAAAGGTGATGCTCCAAAAGTATCTGCTAAAACTTCTGAAAAGACTACATCCATTAAGGTCCAACCTTCTGAAGAAGAAATGGTTGAAAACCTTGTAGCGAAAGGATATATCGTTTTACCAAAAGCAGAATATGATAAAAATTTGGCAGCCGCAAAGGCGTCTGGTACAAAAGAAAATGTATCTGAAGACAAGACGCCTGAGACAACCAAGACACAAGTTGTATTAAATATTACCAATGGAATGACCAGTGGAGATGTCGGATATATGCTAAAGGATGCGGGAATGATTGAAGATGCGTACACATTCTCAACTGATATCGAGAAAAGAGGACTCCAAAATAAATTGCGTCAAGGAGTATTTAACATAGATAGTGAAATGTCACTAGACCAAGTAATCTCAATTATCTTTAAACAGTAACATAAGTGTCGACCTTTCATAAAGGTCGGCATTTTTTATGTGTAAATGAAAGAAATGTTGAGTTGTAGAATTTTAATAATTCTGACTCTTTAATATTTATGGTACTATTAAATTAATATATCCTCGGAGGGATTACGATATGGACAAGCCATCCTATTTCTATCAATTTCTTGAACCAATCTCAAAGGAATTGGCGCTGGTCGCTAAGGAACTGGAAAATAGTATTTTTACTAGTCCGCGAACAATGCTCACTCATGCTAGAGTTTTTGTTGAAAATATTTTACAGCAAGTTACTCTAGCGGAACAGTTACCTGAAGATAGTCGGATAAATTTAAAGGAACGATTAGACCTACTAAATGAAAAAGGCTACTTACTCCCTGAAATCCGTGATGCCCTTCATTATGTTCGACAGGTGGGTAACCAAGCGGCACATGATACCCGAATGTTTCGCTATTCCGAAGCACTATTGTCATGGGAAGCGTTGTATAAAATTGTCCGTTGGTATGTTGAGGTATACGGTCCCATTGAAGTAACCATTCCTGATTATCAAGACCCAATTCATAAGGGTGAGCAAACCTTTGATATGACCGAACTTGAAATTCGCTTAAAATCATTAGAGGAACTACTAAGAAATCCATTCTCAAAGCCAGTAGTGGATAATGCTCTTCAGGAGATTGCGGTTACTGTTGATCAACCAATAGGAGATCAGGAAGAACTGCCAGGTTTCACCTCGATTCGTACGCTTTCATATAAAGGTAAAAAACTAGAGGTGCCATATTTTTTGCGGGATGCCTTCCTATTACCGCAGCGATTCAATAGGTCAGAAACGTATCTTATTCGTTTAGGTGCAGAGCAGCAGGCCCGGATTATGAGTGAATTACCTAATAACCTAGAAGGACTTTATAAACATGTCAAGCGTTATGGAGATAAGAATGATGAACTTTTCTTTGAAGAATTATCCATATTTATTGAAGAAGAAAAGGTGAGGAGAAAACTTACACTTGATCGTTCAGGTGAACTGTTCTTTTTTTATAAAGCTGACTATATTGTCGTTACCGAAGAATTGTCAAAGGTACCTTTGACAGCTGATGAATTCATTAGTATTCCAAGTTTGCTAAGACAGTTGAATGAAGATGAAATGGAAACCGTGGGGCAGTTGCCGAAGGAACTAGTGATTCTAGCAAAGTATGAAAATGTCGGGATCGGCACAGTAGAGAAGTTATTTGAGCAATTAAAAAAGAAAGTAAACGAAAATAAGGTCGAAGAAGTAGATTTGTCATACGAAAATAGGAGCAGTTTTAAAAAGTGGGACTCATTATTTGTTCATGTACAGCTTGGGGAGAGTAAAACAGTGATTCGCGGTGATAGTGTTCCTTCTCTTTGGAAAGAGGGATTAAGATGGATAGAAGAACATAATTTGCCTCTTCACCCACTTGTGAAAGCAGGGGTCATCTTAGGTTCCACAGACAATGGAAAACGTTATGCTATGGCACTCAAACCCATCCACAAGGATAATAGGGAATTTACGCAAAAACATACGTATAAATCAATAATAACCGATGAAACCTACTACCTTGAAACAAAAATAAATCCGAAATCAGGTCTGGAAACACTGGCTAAGTTACTCAAACGGTTGGGTGTGGATGTCAGAATTCCATTATTAGATGACAAATAGTAATGAGGAAGGAACTATACTTTTTATTCAAATCTAGGGGCTAAAGTCATCGGCTGTAGCCCTAATACTTATTTACAAATAAATTGTTATCTGAACTCCATTCAGCGTACAGTACGTCTTTATAATTAGTAATACCTTGTGAGGCTAATTGGTTATTCAGCCATTTTTCATCCACACCGGCTTCCTTTAAATTATCGTAAACCACTTCTCCATCAATCATTAATGTCACAGGAAGGATAACTGGGTTTGAAGGTAAGTTTAAATCATTTCGCTTTGGAAGATCATATTCTGACTTTGGAAGAACACTTATGACTCCATTAGTTTCCATTATTGCATATTCTACTTCTTGGATTGAAAAATAACCTTGTTGTCGGATAAGACTTTTTAATTGATTGAGATCCAATTTAATTTTTTTTAGTACCTTAAATTTAATTTTTCCTTTATGTATCACAATATGAGGTTCACCTTCAAGGAATTTCCTCATACCTTTAAACTTTTGCGTAATCATTTCTAAAAGATAAATGAGAATCCCCCAGGTTACTGTTGCAATTGCTATGTGGTAGAGTTTAATTTCATCATCGTAAGCAGCATTCCCAACCAGTTCACCCAGAATTAATGCGGAAATAAAATCAAAAGGTGTAAGTTGAGAAAATTGAGTTTTTCCTAAAATTTGTATAATGATAAATAAAAAGACTAAGCCTGCTACTAATTCGGTTATAATAGATAAATATTGATTCACTAAAAACACCCTCAATTATGTACTTTACCCTCATTATTGCCGTTGAACAAATACCTATACACATTTAATATAAGAACAGACTTAGTTTTTGTTTGCAAATATTTACTTTATTTTGGGATATCCTACTCTTAAAAGGATTGATTAAATAGGAGGTCTCTCAATGTCTGCAACGTCAGAGTCTAATAATAAGACATTCTGTATGAGTGAATATGATAAGTTAAAGCGAGTAATACTATGTCAGCCACAATATATGTCGATTCGAGAAGTGATCAATGAAACACAAAAAGAATTTAAGGATGTAGGAATACATATTGAACTAGCATTAGAACAGCATGCTAATTTCGTAAAAACCTTACAGGAAAATGGTGTTGAGGTTATTTTATTGCCTTATCACAAAAAGTATCCTGAGCAGGTGTTTACACGTGATATTGGTTTTACTCTAGGACAAACCATTTTTGTTGCTAAGATGGCACATGATGTTAGAATTGGTGAAGAAAATGTTCTAATCCAATGGCTAGATGATGAAGAGATATCATATTATAATTTAGCAGAGGACCATATTGAAGGTGGAGATGTCATTATTGATCGAGATATCATCTACGTGGGATTAAGTAACCGGACTCATCAACAGGCCATTGACCATCTGCAAAGTCTTTTACATCAATTTGAAGTAAAACCAATACCCTTTATAGAAAAATACCTCCATTTAGATTGCGTATTTAATGTTGTTTCACCAGAAGTTGCCCTCATTTATCCGCCCGCATTAACACAGGAGAACATTGAATTATTCTCATCTCGTTATGAGTTAATTGAAGTATCAGAAGAAGAACAATTCACACTGGGAACCAATGTGTTAGGTATTGGCAACAAAAAGATTCTTAGCCTCCCAGTTAATAAAAATGTAAATAAACAGCTTCGCGACAGAGGATTTGAAGTCATAGAAGTTGATATTACCGAGATTATTAAATCTGGAGGATCCTTCAGATGCTGTACACTCCCCGTCCTACGAGAAGAGTGAAAAATGAATAGTTCTTCCGTAAAAAACGCATTTCACATTATGAAATGTGTTTTTTATATTTACGTTGTTGTTCATAAGGAGTAGTGATGCAGGAAAAAAGACGAACATAGTAGAATTTTAATGAAAAGATAAAGTGAATCACGAAAATAGGGGAGAATGAAATGGATAAAAAAATTTATGTTATTAGACATTGTGAAGCTGAAGGACAACCACCTGAATCACCACTCACTGAAAAAGGATATAAACAAGCATTAGAATTATCTGAGTTTCTCTCAGAAATAAAGGTTGATAAGGTAGTAACAAGTCCATATTTACGTGCCGTTCAAACGATTGAACCGCTTGCAAAGAAGTTAAAACTTGAGATTGAACTGGATAGCCGATTAACAGAGCGGGTACTTAGTCAAGATAACCTGCCAGATTGGATGGAGAAACTCCGTGCAACATTCACCGATTTGGAGTTGAAATATGAAGGTGGGGAATCTAGTAAGGAAGCGATGAATAGAATTGTAGAAGC
>JAQSXG010000658.1 GCA_029256785.1 Neobacillus sp. | reverse complement strand
GAAAGCGTGACGATTGAAGATGTTCAGGGGAAAGGTCAATGCA
This sequence comes from Neobacillus sp., assembly GCA_029256785.1. Classification (GTDB taxonomy): domain Bacteria; phylum Bacillota; class Bacilli; order Bacillales; family Cytobacillaceae; genus Neobacillus. The sequence continues at coordinate 2,821 of JAQSXG010000658.1, read as the reverse complement.
TTACTTCCTTTACTAATTTCCAAATAATAAATGGAGGTCAAACCACTGCATCCTTAGCTTCGGCAAGTATCAAGGACAACGCACCATTAAACAGGGTTTTTGTCCAGATGAAGCTAACTGTAATCCTTGACGTGGGCGAAGTTGGCGATGAATTTATTAGGAACACATCCCAGTATGCAAATAGCCAGAATAAGGTCACGGCTGCGGACTTGGTGTCAAACCATCAGTTCTATCTTCGCATAGAAGAATTTTCCCGTAAGCTCTATGCACCGCCGTCCAAGGGGTTACCATACCAAACGATATGGTTCTTTGAGCGTTCACGAGGGCAGTATGAGCAACCGAAGATGAAAATGACAAAGGGCGAACGAGCTACTTATGAGAGAATCAACCCGCCAAGCCAGAAGTTTGACAAGAAAGACTTGGCAAGATACATAAACTCTGCTGATATGTACCCATACCATGTTTCTTGGGGCGGCGAGGTCAATTCGGTGCGTTTTCAAACGGAGATGGAGAAACAGTGGAAAGCCGACCCTGCTTTGTTTAATGAGTCTTACTTTCGTGACTTGGTGGCAAAGGCTATCATCTTCAATACGATTAGAAAAGCAATACTAAAACAGGATTGGTATAAGGAGCGAAACGGCTATCTGATTCAAAATGTGACCTACGCCTTTGCAAAACTTATATACGAAGTACAGCGACTCGGTTTGTTTATGAATTATCGTTATATCTGGTATAAGCAAGAGCTACCGGACTTTCTAATCGATGAAATTATCCAAATCGCATATATTACCCGAGAGGTGTTCTTTCGTCCTAATATCGGTAATGTGGAGACGTATTGTAAGAAGGCCGAATGTTGGGAGCAGGTCAGACAACTTCCTTATGAACTGAGCGTTTCGACCAAAGCCTTTTTAGTTAGCAAAGATGAAATTCGAGATGAAAAGACCGCCGCGAAAAAAGAACAGCGATTTACAGATGGGATATCCATTGAGCTTGATGTCTTTAACTTCGGAGCGGACTATTGGAATAATCTCTGTGATGTCGCTAATGCACAGGGCGTAATTAATGGCGGCGACATTCAGCTTTTGATACTTGCTGCAGAATATTGCTCCGGCAAGAGAGGCTTGCCTCAATCTCATTTTAAAAAGATAATGGAAGTCAGAGAAAAAATTCGCAAAGCGCAGATATCTGTATAAATACAGTGATAAAAGGGCTTAAAGCCACTGAATATTGGTGGTTTTAAGCTCTTTTATATGGCGGGCTAAAATACCCAATCAAATAGCCCAAAGTTGTCCTATCCATCTTATTAAATGATTCTAAATTATTCTCTCCGTTTACACTTTTCATTTCTCGCAATAACCTCAGCAACCCCGGGTTGTTTTTCCCCTATTGTTAATATCAGCTTCGATGAATTTGATTTATTTTTTCTTAGTTGCCTGAAGCAAGGTATCACGAAAAGGCTTTTATTAATATCAAGTTTATCATTAATAAGGTTTATAACTATGCAATCAGAAAAGAAATCATTATGAAGCATAGCAAGGATATGTTTAAGTCATTGGAGATTCCTAAGAATGAGTTTAAGATTACGGAGAAGAAACCTTGTCAGTTATCATTTAATCCGGAAGAGGTTACGGTTTGAATAAAATACATACTGGATAATTATCAGTCAAGCAAAAACAGACTGCAGCCTTTAGCAATGCTTGGAGTGCTGTATACCTTTTTTACTGGTGTCGTGGTTGGTGAACTGGCGACGCTAAAGACCTCAGATTACGACGCTAGTAACTCTATGTTGATGATTGAACGCACGAAACGCGGAGAGTGAGGAATAATATATACTATTAAACCTCCGGAGACAAAGGACTCTAACCGCAATATTTATCGGTCATCGGATGCAAGAGTGATTCTGGAACGGATTCTTTCAGTAAGAGAAAAGATGGGTATACAATCGGAGTTTCTTTTCACAGACAGGGATGGAAATCGGTTACATTGCCCCAGATTCAGCAAAACAATTGAGATACTGAATATGAGCACCGGACTGCCACATAATAGGTCTATGCATGACATCAGACGTTCCACGATCCTATGTAAGCATCTGCTTCTTAAATGATGTACCATTGCATGTGATTCAGAAGCAGCCTGGTCACGAGACCCTGCAGCAGACCCTAGACTACATTAAGGACCTGATTTCCGAACAGGAGGGCAGAAAGTACTTGGAAGGGACTGTTCTGTTCGCAAAAGAACCTGAAAAATATCAGAAGAATAAAGCAGATGATGTAGTAGATTTTAATGCCATATTTGCCGCAAAGTTGCATAAACAGGCACATTAACAGAGTTTAACAGTTTTAAGTAAAAATAAATAAAAAGCCCCGCAACCCATTGATTTTCCTGGGTTACGGGGCTTTTAAAGGATGCAGTTGAGGGGACTTGAACCCCTACTCACTTGCGTGAACTAGAACCTGAATCTAGCGCGTATGCCAATTCCGCCACAACTGCAGATGTTACTTTACTACGGAACGAATTTGATTATAACACAATGGTTTTTTTATTTCAACTAAAATATTAATTTATGATTCGATTTGATTCAAACTATGATTCGTTTTCTGATCTGATTTCAACTCAATTGATTATTCATCGATATAGTGTGGTTTATACAACATACCATTATTCCTACTTTGTTATCATCGGAGGGTTAGCCTTCTTAACCTTCGGAGCCCTTTTACAATATGCCTCGGGGTATTTTTTGTGGGTCTTATGGTGAGCGATACATTCCTCGCATTTACCATAGCGTTCGCATTTCTTTCTTACACAGGGACATCGGTCTGTG
>JAQSXG010000657.1 GCA_029256785.1 Neobacillus sp. | reverse complement strand
TTTCTCATTATGTAAAAAAGGTTCAAAAAATTACTAAATGTAAAAGTCTTTGCAGTAATGTAACGATAAAATTGAAATGGAAAAAGAGATTAAGAATGACAAGCAAAACTTTTGAGATAGGCTCATTAAAACAATATAAGTATGTCGTTATTCTTTCAGAATATAATGGCTCAATTTTATTGAGCAGACACAAAAACAGAACAACGTGGGAAACACAAGGTGGCCATATTGAATTTGGCGAACAACCTATTGACGCCGCAAAAAGAGAATTATATGAGGAATCAGGAGCAATAGATTATGACATTGAACCTCTATGTGATTATTGGGCAGGAGTGGAAGGAACTGACGATTGGGCTAATGGAATGGTGTTTCGTGCTGTAATCCGTAAACTGGGAGACATTCCAGAAAGTGAAATGGCAGAAACAAAGCAATTTGATGAATTGCCACGGAATCTAACATATCCACAAATAACCCTTGAATTGTTTCGATATTTATTTCAAAGCAGATGATAAATTTCATTTTGAAGTACTTTTTAACTTCCCATATATTTATTATTTAGGGAGTATTTAGAAAGAGGGCTTCGCCATTGGTGGCGACTGCGAAGCAAGTAAATCTATATTATATGAGGTAAGCTAATGATTAATTTACAGACAAAACGGACGATTATAAGAGACCATTGTTATGAAGATTTACAAACACATCATGCTCTTTTTAGCAATAAGACAGCAATGTATTATTTGCAGGACATTGCAACAAATACTATTGAAGAATCGAAGATTAACCTTCAAATTGCAATAAGTGAGATAGAGAAATTACATAGGAAATATTATTTTTTTCGAATTGAAGATGCGTATTCGAAAGAACATATTGGTGAAATCGGTTATACTGTAATCGAGTTTTCTCCGGTCGGCAAATTGGTTGGTATGGGTTATTTTATTCGATCAGAATTTTGGAATAAAGGATATACAACAGAAGCGCTCCAAGAAGTTATCCGTTTCGCGTTCGAGGAAAACGGAGTTTTTAGAATTTCATGTGGCTGTATTAAGGATAACATTGGCTCAGAAAAAGTTATGATTAAGTGCGGAATGACGAAAGAAGCTGATTTTAAGTCATTTGTCTGGCATGATGGAAAATTGAAAGATAGAGTCGAATACAGATTATTAAAATCCGAATGGAAACCGTTGGTATAAGTATTAATTGCCAACCGAATACAAATCTGTATTGAATAGCCTGAAGCTATATGAAACGATCAGTTTTAAAACATCAGATGGAGGTTATATAGTGCTGACAAGAGAAGATTTTAATAAAGCCACCCAGCGATTATATGAATTTTGTCAATATAACCATTTGCCTCAAACAGCAGCAGTTCGTTATAAAACACTGTTTCACCTGATGGATAGGTCCTATTACAATGGAGATCTCACTGCGCTTCGTCCAGAATTCCTAGCCAGTGATATTGTGGAGGAGCTTTATCAGGAGCAGGACAGGTACGGCGGATGGGGCAAATTACAATCAAAGGATTATTCCTCGAAAGAAAAGTTCCCAACTTCAATGACAGCGATTAACCGTTGCCTATACATCGGTCTGACAATAGAAGACCGTGATATATTGTTATGGGCATATGAATATCTTGAGGATTTTTTTAAAGGAACAGCCCGTGAAAAATTCCGCAATTCCAATGAACGGGTAATACCGTGGAATACAGCAACTATCTGCAATATAATTGAAGCTATCATCCTTATAATCCATTGTGTGACCGCACCTATGGCGAATGGCAGTATATCGCCAGGCGCGCTTTTGTGAGTGGTGAATATTCCCATGAACGGGAACGCATCGCCCAGCATGAAGTGTTCGGTACACGAGAGGGTCGGCTTGTCCCCATGCAGACAGAGTTGCTCTTAAAACGCTGCGATCAGGTTTCCCCGGAGTTAGAGGACTCCATGCTCCCGCATTATGGTGAACACGCCTATTGTCACGGCTTTTTTTGGTGGGAGATCCCAACGAAATTGCCTGAAAATTTCGTATACAACAAAACACGCCGTTGGTTCACTACTTTCAACTACATAAATCAATTTCGTGGTTCTGCTCTTTATCTTGCGGATGCTGTAAATTGGTTAATAGAAAATCAAAATGCCGATGGTATATGGGACTAGGGAACACAGGTGAAAGACCCTTGGGGATATTTCGGCTATTTTTCTACAAATCGTAATTATAAATACAACCGTGTAGTGGATTGCACAATGGAAGTCCTTAATTTCCTTAAAACATACATTGACCATAATGAATAGTTACAGACCCTAAAGTAATTCGTGATAGTTTCAAATTGTGCACTAAAATAATATTATTATGAGGTGATAAAACTTATGAATGGAAGCATTACAATAAAATACTTGCAAGAATATATAAAATCAAAAGATAATAACCCTGATATGGTTAAAGATTATTTTTTAAAATTATCAGAAGAAGTAGGTGAACTCTCTAAGGTTATGCGAAAAAATGTTGCACCTGCTACTGAAACTGAAATAAAAGGTACTAAAGAGGAAGAAATCTGGGATGTCATATATTATGCCTTGGCAATTGCAAACTGCTATGATATTGATTTAGAAAAATGGATACCCGTAAAGGAAAATCTTAATAACAAAAAGTATAATTCTGGTATTGAATTTAAGCCAAATAATTAGAAACAGATTATCTTTTATCTTATATTGCTTCGCTTTCTTTATTTAAAGAGACAAAACAGAATTAATAATAAAGTAAAATATTTACAAATTCAATAGAGAGGTGGATTATGAAATCTGTTTGTATAATTGATGACTTAGAAGGGGAAAAACTTAAAGAACTATTGTTATTTGTCATTGGCAAAA
>JAQSXG010000656.1 GCA_029256785.1 Neobacillus sp. | reverse complement strand
AGCCTCATACAGCCAAATCCCAGAACAGAAACCATTTCATTTGTCTTTCCATACTTTCTATATAACAACACAATCACTCCTTAAATTTTACATTAAAATATCCCTCAGATACTTTTATTTTCCATTTCGTTAAAATCTAGATGAATCCTGCTTTGAAACTCTAATTAAATGTATTCGACTTCCAGTTTTTCGAAAATGCTTGAGTATGATTCATACGAAAAGGAAAAGATAGTTAAAATGCAGGAGAATAAGTCCTTATCCGCGAATTAAATCCTTTTAGTAAATATTGTGAATTGGTACATCTCTCGATAGTATTTATAGGAAGAGGGGAGTGGATGATAATAAAACAGGGAGGAGCACCGCCTCAGCTTTGGACGAAAAGTTTTCTTTTGCTTTGTTTGTCCAATTTGTTTATATTTACGAGTTTTTACTGTTTATTACCGACGTTGCCTTTATTTATCACTGATGTTCTTGCTGGTGATACTAAAATAGTAGGGTATATTTTTGGCATTTTTGCTCTAGCAGCAGTGTTATCGCGTCCTTTAGCTGGGCATTTACTAGATACTTTAGGGAGAAAAGCCATATTACGCTTATCATTGCTTCTTTTGACATTGGCTATGCTAGCATACAATTGGGTGACAAGTTTAGTATTATTGGTTATATTGAGAGGGATTCATGGAATATTTTGGGGATTTGCTACCACCGCCTCTGGAACAACAGCAACAGATCTTGTTCCAGCAGTTAGGCGCGGTGAAGGAATTGGTTATTATGGATTGTCTAATACCATTGCTATGGCCGCGGGTCCTTTGCTGGGGCTAGAAATACTACAACGATTTGGATTTTCAATATTGTTTATTATCAGTTTTGGTTTTGCTGCACTTGGATTTTTATGTGCTTGGGGGATTGAGCATCAGGCTGTAAATAAATCGACAAATACGAAAAGTATTATTTTATTTGAACCCAAAGTTTTTTCCTTTGCAAGTATAATGTTTTTTGTAGCTGCGTTATATAGCGGGGTGCTTTCCTTCATTGTGCTTTTCGGAAAAGAAATCGATATTGAAAATCCAGGGAGCTACTTTTTGGCCTTTGCTGCTGCTCTTTTTCTTAGTAGACCCTATGCTGGGAAAATTCTTGATCAGCAAGGTCCTATAAAGATTATGTCAATCGGATTTGCTGCACTGGCATCATCCTTTTTATTGCTATTCTTTGCAAATGGAATTGTCTTATTTATGATGTCTGCAGTATTATTTGGCGTAGGTTTTGGTATAATCCAGCCAACAGCTTTGACAATGGCAATTAATAAAGTAGGGGATTTACAGCGTGGCGTTGCAAATGGTACAATGTTAACTGCTTTTGATTTGGGTGTGGGGTGTGGAGCCATTTTATTAGGGATGTTGTCAAGTTCTGTTGGTTTATCGATGATGTATTTGGTAAGTTGTTTCATCGTTGTCATTCCTCTTGTTATATTTTATGTAAATCACGTGAGAGAATATAAACCAGAAAATAGTCAATAATTTGCATCATAAATTTCAATCTCTTCTCCACAAAGTAGGTATGATTTGAATTAAGAATTATCCGCACCTGCACACAGCAGGTGTCATTTTTTTGATTGATTTGAATTTCATGGAGAAAAATCATAAATACTGTTTGTAGTATGGTTTTCATCAGAGATGGGAGACTCTAAGTGGGTATGATTTTCGTTGAAGCCTTTTTAACAAAAAAAAACCACGCTTATAGTAACGTGGTTGCAAGAGGGATGAAGTTTGTTGAATGAGTTTTTTTAATTGATTAACAACTAGAGGAACAATCATCATTGGAACAACAAAAGAATAGCAAAATGATCACTATAATAATAATAAAGCTACCACCACCGCGTCCGTTACCAAAACCACCGAAGCCCATAAGTATTCCTCCTTTTTCATGCTTAGCCTTGTGACTTACTCTATTGTATGCTAAGTGAATACAGGAGGTACCAAGATAAAATCGAATATAAGGATGTAATTCTTAATAAAAATAAATAAAGTTGAAAGATTAAAGAACTGAGAGAATAAATGAACGACGCTCACGATCAGTTTCTGCTTTCCATGTTTAAGGATGCTAAATAGTTAGACAAAATGACTATGTAAGCAGATTATCTGCTTACATAGTCATTTTTTTATCGGAAGGAAGTGATAAAAGTGTCGAATAATATTCTCACATCATATTGATGTTGGTTGATAGGTATAACTTCCTTATTTAATTTGAGAAGAGAATAGACGGCCATTTGTGCTGAGCGAATAGAATATTCTACAGTAAAAACAACGTCGTCAGGTATTTCAGCGAATTGACCTAGGAAAGCGAGATTGGTTGAGCCTTTCGGTATAACTTCCGGTCGGTCCGTTCTTACCCGCGGCATGAACTGGCTGGTTATAAATGGCATCATGCAGGGGATGCAGTTAGAGGTTTTGAGAATGAAGGGAATATGCTTGTGGAACCTGAGATGAGAACATAATTCAATTAATATTTCCTCACCTGTACATTCAGACATCTTTTTTGGTATATAGTTACCAATGTTGTTAGGAAATAAAGAATAGCCCCAAAAGACTTTAATATTCTCAGGCTGATTGATAAAATGTGGCTGATAGGCTAAGACAATAGACATAAACCAATTGGAATCTTTAAAAGTTACTAGAGCGCCTGTGCCGTATGAATTACCTGAGAAATTTTCCATTAAATCAAAGAATATAGGATCTTTACAAGTGACAGTAAAGGATTCCCACAAGGATTTATCGATATGATCTGAAAAGACAGATGGAGTACCCAAATCAGACTGTTTTCTTACAATGTTTTCCCACAATGTAAAGGAGGCACCTTTGGAACCAAGGC
>JAQSXG010000655.1 GCA_029256785.1 Neobacillus sp. | reverse complement strand
ATATACTTTATCCTGAAAATCTTTGTTTACGATGTATCCGTCTACAGTTGCTTTTATAAAGTAAATTCCTTGTCCCTTTCTCCCATCCATTGGTTTTACGACAACATTTTGATACATATTCAAATATTCAGTGAAATCATACCAATTTTTAAGGACTTTAGCAGGAATTAAATAGTTAGAGAATTTCTTCCCTCTCTTTAATCTTTCATTAATTGTCCATTTATTTCCTATCGAAAAAGTTGTGAAGGGAATGGCTTCCTTCAATTGATTAATGATTTCTCTTGATTTTTCAAGCTTTTCAGGACTGCCTGTATTATAGATTACATCAGGAAAAGCGGTTGTTTGTTTCTGCCATCCCCCATTTACATATACGTACCCGTCTATTGTCTTGCTGCTGAAATCTACACTCTTGGGTGAAAAATAGACAAAATCAGCACCTTCTGCATTTGCGACAATAGAATAGGCATAAGACTTAATTACCGTATTAGGATCCCTTCTATGATGAAGCATGCCTATTAGGGTCATGTAAATCCCCCTCCTTTATTACATATTCATAAAATATGTTTACTTAGAAACTTTTGATATAGGTATATGCGGAAGAGGGAAGTGGGGAGGATATTTATTGTAATTACTGTTAGAAGATTAGTATCTTATACTTGAATACTTAAATTTCTTAAAATATAATATATTTAGAAAGTTTTAACTTATAAGTGAATGAATACTCATTCATGAGGGAGGGGAAAATAATGAATCTGACTACACAGCTTCATGAAACGGCAAAAAATTTGACAAACAAACCAGCCTATTTTTTTATGGGACAAGGGACTAGTTATGGTGAATTAGATGCAGCCATTACAAAGTTTGCGTCAGGGCTTGAAAAACTAGGGGTAAAACAAGGGGATCACATTGCATTACTGCTTGGAAACACGCCGCACTTTATCATTAGCATGTATGGTGCCTTAAGGTTAGGTGCTACAGTTATTCCAGTAAACCCGATCTACACAGCTGATGAAATCGGATACATATTAAATAATGGTGACGTAAAAGTGGTAGTTGCCTTGGATATGGCCATTCCTTTGGCTGAAAAAATGCATACATTCTTGCCGAAAGTTGAGCAATTTGTGTTCTGTGAAACAAGTGAAAATGGTATTGCGCAACATCAAATTGAAAATTTATCACTATATTCAAAAATGAAATCGTTTCCAGAGGTGATTGCCTCCGGTGAACTTAGCTTTAAAGGTCCAGATCTAAATGATGATGACGTAGCTCTCATCCTTTATACTTCAGGCACTACGGGTAAACCAAAGGGTGCTATGCTTACTCATAAGAATTTATATAGCAATGCAAAGGATACTGGCGAATACCTTAGAATGAATGACGAAGATCGTGTGATTACCACCCTGCCAATGTTCCATGTTTTTTGTTTAACGGTGGCATTAAATGCACCGTTATTAAGCGGAGCAACGTTGTTGATAGTGCCAAGGTTTAGTCCAAAGGAGATCTTCGAGCTGGCGAAAGAATATAAAGCGACTGTATTTGCTGGTGTACCGACCATGTATAATTTCCTTTACCAGCTTCCAGATGCGAACCCTGAGGATCTCTCGACACTACGACTTTGTATTTCTGGCGGGGCATCCCTCCCTGTAGCACTTTTAAACAATTTCGAAAAGAAATTTAATGTACGAGTTTCGGAAGGATATGGTTTATCGGAAGCCTCACCAGTAACTTGCTTTAATCCGCTTGACCGTCCGCGTAAAGCTGGATCAATTGGTACATCAATTCTTCATGTTGAAAATAAAATTGTTAATGAACTTGGTGAAGAACTCGCACCTGGAGAAGTAGGCGAATTAATTGTACGCGGTCCAAACGTAATGAAGGGCTATTATAAAATGCCTGAGGAAACGGCGGCAACGATTCGTGATGAATGGCTTTACACGGGCGACCTTGCTAAGATGGATGAAGATGGATATTTCTATATTGTTGACCGGAAAAAAGATATTATAATCGTTGGCGGTTATAACGTCTATCCGCGTGAAGTTGAAGAGGTGCTGTATAACCACCCAGACGTAGTTGAAGTAGCCGTTTTAGGTGTACCAGATCCAAACCTTGGTGAGGCAGTAAAATGCTATGTGGTTAGCAAGAATCCAGCTGTTACAGAAGAACAATTACTAGAATATTGTAAAGAACATCTAGCAAAATATAAGATTCCTGAATCAATTACCTTCCTAGAAGAACTTCCGAAAAATACAACAGGAAAAATATTAAGAAGAGCATTGAAAGCCCAAGTTACTCAAACGGTCTAAAAATAGAAATGATAGATTAATATATATATATAAGGCAGGCCGTTGCAGCCTGCCTTTTCTAAATTTATATAGGAGGTCACTTTGAATGGAGAAGATAGTACTTGAAGTAAACAACCATGTCGCAATCGTTACCATCAATCGAGAAGAAGCCCTCAACGCCTTCAATTACGATACACTAGTTGAATTACAAGCGAGGGTGGAAGAAATTCGTAGCAATAAATTGATACGTGTGGTCATTTTTATCGGCGCAGGTGATAAGGCATTCAGTGTGGGTGCGGATTTAAAAGAAAGAAAAACCTTAAACGATGAACAGGTGAAACGTAATATATACAAGATTAATGAGGTTTTTAATGCGATTGACCAGCTACCACAACCAACCATTGCTGCGATTAACGGGTTTGCATTTGGTGGTGGCATGGAATTAGCCTTAGCCTGTGACTTTCGAATTGCAGCGGAAGAAGCGGTGATGGGTCTGACGGAAACGAGTCTTGCGATTATTCCTGGGGCAGGCGGTACCCAGCGGTTACCAAGATTGATCGGGGAGGCACAGGCGCTAGAACTCATCCTAACGGCTC
>JAQSXG010000654.1 GCA_029256785.1 Neobacillus sp. | reverse complement strand
ATCCTAAGACATTAACAGAGATTGGAAAGAGCCTATTGGTTGTCGGAGAAGCGACGAATACCACTGAGAGAGCAAAACTTTTATACGAGAAATACAATCTGCTTCTAGAAAACTACCTTTCATTGTCTAAGAACGTAGAAAATCCAAAAAGGATTTATTGGGAATGGTGGGCAAAACCTATTTTTACACCTGGGGCTACCAACTGGTTAACTGAAATTAGTCAGCTTGCAGGAGGGGAAAATATTTTTCAAGATATGCCTCAGGCCAATGTTCAAACGGATTGGGAGGAAGTTCAGAAAAGAAATCCGGATGTCATCTGTATTATATGGGTTGGTGTACATAAGAAAAAGGTTAATCCCAAGGTTATCCTAAAACGTCCAAATTCGATGAAAATGGCTGCGATTAACAACAATCAGATGTATATATTAGAGGAAGAATTATTTTGTAGACCATCACCTAGGTTATTAATTGGTTTAAACAAGATAGCAAGTATCCTTCATCCCGCAGTCTTTCCTCCTTTTTCTGAAAATCGTGATCCTCTACTTACTGAAAAGTTGCGGTAACTATTTGCGCTTATTCTTTTGTTCGGGTAATTACTACCAATACATTCCACAATATAGTAGAATATATGGTGGGAATTGGGGTTGTCCCAATTAAACAAAAGATAAAGCACACCGGGGATTATGGCCCGATTTTTCAGGAGGTAGGATGAGGAAAATGCTAGTAAGTAAAAAGGCAATTCAATTTATGTTTGTAGCACTGTTAGCCGTATTGATGTTGGCTGGCTGTGGCACAGAGAAAGAAAAAGAACAGACAACTGACAAAAAGCCAGCGGATTCAGGTGAAAAGACAGCTGTGAATTCAGATTACGCTTCAAAAGTTGAAGAGAATCCAATTGTCACGATCACAATGGATAATGATGAAAAAATTCAAATTGAATTATATCCTGAGATTGCTCCAAATTCTGTTGCTAACTTTGTCTCATTAGTTGAACAAGGATTTTATGATGGATTAATTTTCCACCGAGTGATTCCTGAATTCATGATTCAAGGTGGCGACCCATCAGGAAATGGCACTGGAGGCCCGGATTATTCTATACCTGGTGAGTTTTCATCAAACGGGTTTGAAAATACATTAAAGCACGATCGTGGAGTTCTTTCCATGGCACGCTCCCAAGATCCAAACTCTGCTGGCTCTCAATTCTTTATCATGGTAAAAGATTCTCCGCATCTTGATGGAGAATATGCTGCTTTTGGTAAAGTAATCGAGGGAATGGAAGTCGTGGATGCTATCGTTTCAACTGAACGTGGTGCTCAAGATTTGCCTGTTGAAGAACAAAAGATGAAAACTGTAAAAGTAGATACAAAAGGTTTTGATTATCCAGAACCAGAAAAGCAATAATATCAAAAAAGGTGACAGCGCATATATGGGTGCCTGTCACCTTTTTAGATTGTTATTAACTTACTATATGTCTTTATATTTTCAAGTCCACCACATATCCCCAACCGATTCTTTCACCATTACAGGCTTTAGGGTTTGAATGGCTTTGGTAAACCCTTCATCGATCGACATTAAACCGTCTTCATGCTCGATACTGACGACATAATCATAGCCATAAAGGCGGAGGGTGCTAATGATATCAGCCCAAACCTTAGCGTCGTGTCCAAATCCAACTGTGCGGAAATACCAAGCACGATTTTTCATATCACTGTAAGGAGTCATATCTGTTAAACCATTTTGGTTCATATTTGGTTGATCAATGATCGTATCCTTCGCATGGAAATGGTGAATCGCATTTTCACGACCTAAAATTTTGATCGCCTCAACCGGGTCAATACCTTGCCACCATAAATGACTAGGATCAAGGTTTGCACCGATCGCTTCCCCACAGGCTTCTCTTAACCGCAGTAACGTGCCAGGAGTATGTACGGAAAACCCACCATGTAATTCCAAACCAATTTTCACATTGTGCTCTTTAGCAAATGCAGCTTTTTCTCTCCAATAAGGAATGATTTTTTCCTCCCACTGCCATTTCAAAATCTCCTGGTAATCATTGGGCCATGCAGCTATCGGCCAGTTCGGATATTTCGCGTGTTCATGGTCACCAGGGCATCCGGAAAAAGTATTTACTACTGGAATTCCAAGTTTATTCGCTAGTTTTACCGTTTTATTGAAAACATCATCCGCTTCCTCTGCAATATCCTTTCTAGGATGAAGCGGGTTGGCATGGCAGCTTAATGCACTTACCGTCAAACCTCTGCTAGTGATTTTATTCAAAAATTCCTTTTGCTTGTTTTCATCTTCTACTAATTTATCTATCTGACAATGGGCATTTCCGGGATATCCGCCCGTCCCTAATTCAACCGCTTCGATACCTTTTGAGGCAACGTGATCTAACATCTCATCTAGTGTTTTTTCTGAAAATAAAACCGTAAATACCCCTAACTTCATATGAAAACCTCCCTAAAGCATTATGTAATCCATTACATTATATGTTGGTTGATAAATATTCAGAATAAATAAACAAAGTTCGTAATATATTGGTTTTGTGGTGAATGGTACAAAAGAAAGACTCAATCATTCTTGTAATCGATTACAATCTAATTTTATAAACAGAGCCGAAAGTAGGAAGGAACATGGCAAATATTCAACAGGTAGCTCAAAAGGCGGGTGTTTCCGTTGCTACGGTTTCCAGGGTCATCAATAACGCTGAGTCCGTTGCGCCGAAAACCAGACTAAAAGTTGAAAATGCAATAAAGGTTTTGAACTATGAACCTAGTATGTTAGGCCGTAATCTTAGAAACTCTGAAAGTCGACTATTAATCGTGTTAATTCCGAGTATATCCAATCCCTTTTACACAGAAGTGATTAATGGGATT
>JAQSXG010000653.1 GCA_029256785.1 Neobacillus sp. | reverse complement strand
CGAGAAGACTATAAAATTAATACTTTTGTCACTTTTTCACTATTATAAATAGGTTAATAGCTGTCTAACTTTAGTAAGTTATGGTATATTATAGACAAGTAGTTCGTACGAAAGGGCAAAACCATTGAAAGATGGGGGCGCAAAGCTATAGGGGCTAAAGTTATTATTAACCATGCCAGCCAGATACCGAATATGATTACCTTCCTACGAATTATGAACTACAACATTTCTGGAGGGGTCCTTATGTTAACTTTTATTGCAGGATTAGTAGTTGGTACATTTTCAATGCTGGTTGTAATGAGCCTAATGTATTCCGCAAAAAAGGGAGATCAACAAGTTGAAGCTTTCGTAAGTGAAAGCGGTTACTAATTAATTGCAAAAAAATTTAAAAGTTTAAATAAAAATGATAAATTAAAAGGGTAAGGATAAAGACGCTGCGATTTTGGTAGTGTTTTTATTTTGGCTTGGACACTGAAAAACTACATCAAAAAACTAAGAATGATCTTTACCCAACCAAAAAATGCAATCCATAAAGGAACACTTAGAGAAGCACCCCATAATAACCCAATAGAGAAATTACCTCGCTCATCCATGAAATCCACTCCCTTTTATTAGTTGCAGATTACCTTTTTACTAGTTTGGTTTTGATTAAATTTCTGTATTTGAAACCGCTTCCAAATTAGAGTGTCCGAAGTTACATACAAATATTGATAACGTGTATATAGTAATATGAACTGGTGTATTAGCAATACCTAGCTTTTCATCTATCTATCTCTTAAAATAACAAATAGCAGAAGAGGAAATTGGAGAAACCTGACAGGGTTAGGTATTATTTCTTCGACAATCTTTTTTTCCAAGAGCTACAAAATTGGTTTGAATTATTGTAATTTACTTATGTGAGTATATAGTGGCAGGAAAATGAAAGAATTAGGAGGAGGAAAACAGAATGAATGATGATTATAACTTAGCAGATCTGTATTTCATTTTTGCTGATAATCGGTACGAGGGCTTTGTTAGCTATGAGAAGTTCAAGGCATTAATCAATTTTTATGCCTTGTTGTATGATAAAGTTATTATTCCTGATGCCTATTTTATTAATAATCGTCATCTTCTTCGATTCATGGTAGAAGATGATGGACTGGACTATATCGACCGAAAGATAATTGTTCCAACGGTGAGAGCCAGTACAACGAGTCTTATTGATGTTTATCAGTCATTTAGCACAACGGGCACACTTATAACGAATGATTATGAATCTACTACTATATTTAATAAGCTAGAGCAAATTGATTTAAACAAGGCTATTACTTGGAAAACGGATGAAATATCTACTAATTTCACTTGGAATGTTCTAGAGCATATTGATTCCCTAACCATAGATAACGCTGATAAACAGCCTTTCTTGGATCACTTTCTTACCATTGCTTCAGAGAGACCGTTAACGCGTCAGGAGATCTATGATTACATCTATCACACAGAAACATTAAATATAGAGAGTAAAGAAAAGCTACGGCGGTACGTCGATATTCATTATAACTTCAACATTCCTAATTTCTTTGGTACATCCGCTGCTTATCCAGAAAAAATGATACTTGAATCAAATGATGTTTCGCCAGAAAGTATTTATTTTAACCAAGATCCCGCTACGTTACATAAGGATTTACTAAAGAAAGAAGAATTTATTGAAACTAGTCTCTTTAACCAAGGAATTCTAGCCGCGTTAACCGCAGAACAAATAAGCTATATTCGAGGTCTAAAACAACATAAGCGTTTTCTTAAGAATTTACAGGGGGCAGCCCTTCCAAGCACAATTGTTAAACTGGAGGATAGCTTATTGGATTATGTGTATACATTTGAAAAAGAGCTACCAATTATCGTATCAAATGAAATTCGTCAATCGTTTAATCGGGAGAAGAGAAAGTTAACCTTTCAAACACTAGGGAGAAATACTGTTTCGAGTGATGGAGTTGGTACGTTACTTAGCCTAGCGGTGGAAGGAGTAACAGAATTTGTAGGTGGCAAAGCGATAGGAAGCTTAGTTAATATTTTGCTAAAGCCTTTATCACACAAAACGGAACTAGAAATGAAAAAGTTAGAGTTGATGGGACAAAGACAGATTGCGTTAATCAAATCCAAAGAGGGTATTCTAGATACAATGAAGTCCTTTTCAATCAATACTCTTGGATCAAATGAAGGGAATCGTCCACTATGAGTATTATCTATCAAAATCCATATTTTAATGTAAAAGTCGACAGAGATATATTGTCACTAGAGAATAAGGTGGGAGGCTCGGCTATCCTTCCAGTAACACCAGATAAAAGAATCATTTTACTTAAAATTTACCGCCCTGCTATCCAATCCTACTCCCTAGAAATCCCACGAGGATTTGCAGAAATAGGGGAAAGTCCAGAAGTAACCGCAAAAAGAGAAATCTTCGAGGAAATCTCTTGTGAATGTGCTCAAATTGATTCATTAGGAACCATGTATGTGGATTCAGGATTAATGAACACCAAAGTCCATTTATTTATTGGTCTTGGAACTACTAGAATTAAAGATGAAGTACAAAGTTCAGAAGGAATTAAAGAAATGCAACGATTTACAGCCCAAGAGGTACGTACAATGGCCTTAAACGGAGAAATTAAAGACTCATTTACCTTAGCAGCATTACTGCGCTCGTGGGAGCATCCTGTATTTGCATAGAACGGCTCCCATGATCACAAACTTGAAGCAATTTTTTAGATAATTAAGTGGATAGGAGGAAGAAAGCCATGTTAGGTGCAATTGAAGCGGGAGGAACGAAGTTTGTTTGTGCAGTTGGAGATGAAAATGGGAGGATTATGAATCGGATACAGATTCCGACCACCGTACCAGAGGAGACAATTCCTCAGGTG
>JAQSXG010000652.1 GCA_029256785.1 Neobacillus sp. | reverse complement strand
GTACTTAGTCGATATACTTCATCGCCTAATTTTACTAAAGGCCAGCAGTCAATTTGCATCTTATCGGTATAGTTATTATTTTCTTTCCAGGCTGGGGCTTCTGTGTAAATGTCTGCACCAACAGATGAAGCATCAAGGTCACATATAGCAATAGCCTTAAACAAACCATTGATATTTTGTACTTTCGCTTTCATGATAGCCGCAATCATCGGACTCTGGCTCCATCCTGGAGATACGACTTGACCTGGCACAAGGCGAAACAAAGGGAAAATTTGATTAATCAGTTCCATACCCGTTAATTTTCCAGTGGTCGCACTAACACCACCGATAATATCCTCTTCCGTGACCATCGAGGGATCAAGATAATTGTAGGTTACTGCTAGTGTTGCTTGACTTGCTTCAATGGCACCACCATCCAATACACTAATCAATATTTGTCCATCATCATTAAAGGCAGCTGCATAATCCGTACTGATCTGTAGAGGCTGCCCTGCAGATGTCTTTTTTACTGCCAGGCTACTGAGTAAAATGCCTTTTTGAGTTAGCAGAACCTCCGCATTCGTAATGGATACACTTTTATCAGTTTCCGTTTTCTTATGCACAGTTGGATCTAAAACGTTAATAAATACAATGGGACTCACTGCGAATAACTGAAACATGACCTTGATTGCTTCGCACAATTCATAGTTTTCAAAATCACTCGTATACCCTAATGCTTTTACAGCTTCATCATAGGTATAAGCTAACAAGGGTTTATTCACATACTCCGAGGAAGTTGCTAGATTGATTGGAGCACGTCCAATAAAAACAGGCAATCCCGCCGACACTTCTACAGGCGGCAGGATTGAGGTAGGCACTTCACTGATATTGATTCCATGTATATTTGACAAATTATTTCACTCCTTTCTTAGAAAACTGGATAATATTACTGTACCATACGTTATATGGCGTACCTGTTTTATTGATTTTTTCAAGTACTTCTGATAGTTTCGCAACTGGCACAAACATTTTTTGAATATCTGGGCAGTCCTGAAAATTCTTATCCAAGTGCTTTGGCATTCCATCTTTGTACACTGTGAAACGATTTATAATAGATGGTATATTTGGACCAAGATAAATTAAACTGCCTTTGTTTTCATTAGACGGTACCTCGCCTTCAATATTGTCCGCTGATAATTTTTTCGACATCTTCATTCACCGCCTTTATATTTGGTATGGAAATAGTAAGCATGAGCCATCCCATCCACTCGGGAACGCCTTGCTCTTCGGGAAATTCTCTTTTAATTGGCAGTTGTACTTCAAAACATTTGCCAAAGAACGGAGTCGAGGAAAAATGTGTTTTAATTGTGTTTGATAAGTTCAGGAAATCCCGCCATCCACGCCGATCATCTTCTGAATAGATACCGCAAATGATTTTTACCTGTGCCGTTGAATTCTCTTGTTGACTCTCATCACTTAGATAACGAACAATCACAAATGGAAAATCCTCTATTGATTGCGGATCTTTTGGGTTTTTAGGCGGTAAGTATCCATCAATGACCTGCGGGGCGCGAAATGTTTTGTTTTTTGTTTCGAGTTGAAGATGCATGGTAGCTCGTTCAATTTCTTTGACAAGATCATCCATCATAATAGAAACATTCATATGTGCCCCTCCAATATTCGATTGATTTCATGTTCTAAACGTTTATCCAAGGTTTCTGCTGCCTTTTCTTCAATTTTCTTACTTACATTTTTTTCACCGAGCATTTGCGGGACGCTTGGGCCATACAATTGTTTTAATGGAAACCGACTCTCTCCCACACGTATAAATGCGCCTACATGCCCACTTGATACTTTTGCGATAAAAGCATTTTTGATTACTTTTTTCCCACTACCAAGTTTAACTCTAGCAGTAAGAGGAGTTTTTCTTTTTCCATTTGGTCTAGTTGGGCTTACATCAAACTTAGATAAAGCTATTGGACCACCTTCCGAAACGATTGTTCCGCTAGGATTATTGAGAGTTGCTGATTTAATTGTCATGGTTTTTCGTATAGCACCAGCACTTACGACATATTCCGCACGTACAATACGAATAGCTTCTGCCCTTGCTGTTGTCAGGCTGCGGTTAATGGCATTGCTTTGTGCTCTTGGAAGCGCATCCCTTATGCCGCCTAACAGAGACTCTGCCCTTCTGATTTGGTCGGCATTAAATTCGATCATGAATCTCTTGCCTCTAAGATGACCTCAATAAGCCCTTCGCCAACGCAATCGACTACATAAAAATAACTGTCATCAATGCGCATCTTTTGTTCTGGTTCTGGCCTATATCCTAGAGCTGATTGTTCGATAAACAAATGACGACGTACAATATATACGCCGTCATTTTGACTTGGTGTAGATTTTTCTTGATCAAAAATGCAGGTAACGTCCTGCCCGTCAATATTATGCTCATCTGCAAATTCGTTCGTATTTAGAAAAACCTTCATATCCGATTTAAGAAAATCTTTAAAATTAGGCATATAAACGCCTCCTATAATACTGTACCAACAAACCAGCTATCCACCATTGTAGGAATTGGTAATGGTCGCGATTGCAATGCCAGATAACGAGCAGATGGTTTTTCTTGCATCCATGATTTAGGGACACGGGATAGATTGAATGTTCCACGATTTACGTCAGTAATGCTAGCGTAAGCCATTGTAAATCCAGTTGCATTGCTGTCATTACTCGCCATAATTACTGTACCAGATGGCATAAGTGGTTTTTCTTCATTATCGGTAGGATCAATGTACCATTCCTCATAACTGTAAATATCAAGACCAATTTCATTGATTCGGCAAATAAAGGTTGTTCCGTCTGGATCTTTCTCTCTTGGGGCGATTGTCGCAAGATTAGCCGTTGGAGTATTAAACAG
>JAQSXG010000651.1 GCA_029256785.1 Neobacillus sp. | reverse complement strand
ACTGTAGCAGCAGATATTCCAAGTATGCCAATTGCCTTGCCAATAAATAGCCTGTCCACAACATCATACAAAGCATTAGCAGTCATACCAATCACTGCTGGAACAGAAAACTTTAACAGTAATTTTCCGCAGCTTTCCAACCCCAGCGTCTTTGAATTGTTCATATTTTCCTCCTAGTAATTGTTAACCTTACTAACTTTTTAGTCAGACTTCATAACTATTTTATTAAAAGGAAGTTATTTGTATGACTTGCTTAAGATTAATTTTACAAACAGGTGTTATAAATGTCTTCAGTGACTAAACGCTTTACTAATAGCAGCGATAGGAAAATATTTCTGTATAAAGTTGAAGATAGGCGCACTACACCGAATATCTAAATTATTGAATCGATAATTGATGGAGAAAGCCGTACAAAAAAACTGGATTCCGCACTTGACGAAATCCAGTTAAAGAATTTTATCTTTTCCTTACGCTTTGATTGCCCAACGTAATTTAGCAGAACGTGCACGACTATTAACACGACATTCTTCTGCTGATGGACGAATAGGCTCGGGTGCTATTTCGGAATAAACACCTTCACGAAAAAAGTGTTGAAAAGATTTTTTAACGCGACGATCTTCTCCAGAGTGAAATGTAAGTATGGCAACACGCCCACCCTTAGCAAGGACATCCGGAAGTTTTTCTAAAAACTCATCTAGCACTTCAAACTCTTTATTCACATTAATTCGCAATGCTTGAAAAGTTCGTTGACAGGATTTTTTAATATCATCCTCTTTGATTCTTGGAACATATTTCATAGCATCTTTGATGATGTTTCTGAGTTGTGTTGTTGAGATTATATCAATCCCTTTTTTTATGCTAGAAAGAATGGCGCGAGCGATTACTGCAGCATGAGGCTCGTCAGCATTTTCTATCAACATATCTTCTATTTCAAAAAGTGTCATTTCTTTTAAAAGATCTGCTGCAGAGATACCAATTTTCGGATTAAGTCTTAAGTCCAATGGCCCTTCAGCCTTAAATGTAAATCCTCTTTCAGGATTGTCTATTTGCATAGAAGAAACACCTAAATCTGCCAATACAAAATTAAAGGGCTCTGATTTGGATGTGATTTCATCTATTTTCGAAAAGTTCATTTCCTTAATTTCTAAAATTTCTGGACCATACCCTAAACGTTCTAAACGATCTTTCGTTTTTGGCAATTCAATAGGATCTACATCAAGCGCATACATGCGCCCCTTTGAATCTAAACATTTAAGCATCTCTAAAGTATGACCACCATATCCTAGAGTTGCATCTAAACCAGTTTGACCAGGTTCAATTTGTAGAAAATCTAATATTTCTTTAACACAAATTGAAATGTGCATACCAGCAGGAGTGTTACCCTTTTGAATAATCTTTTCAATATCATTAGCATATTTCTCTGGATTCAGTTCCTTGTATTTTTCTTTAAAATTCTTAGGGTGAGTGCCTTTATATCGAGGCCGCCTTTGATGTTTGGGCTCTTTCTCATCTAATGTGTTATCTGGACTCATTCTCTTCCCTCATTTTTATAATATATTTTTGTATTTTTGTTATAAAGTATATGATAGCAGATACAATTTGTTAAAGCAACACCAACAGTTCTTTATGCGGACTAACACCTTTTGAGAGAAGAAATCTATAAAAATTAATAGAACTTGATGTTAAAATTTTACTTGACCAGGTCACCCTAAAGTTAAATTAGAGGTTAAAGAGTTTGTTTTTATATGGAGTTTATTTAATAGTATTGAAATTTATATATTCTCAAGAATGTTGACGGCATTAGTACAATAATAATATAATGAAAATATAACCATATACTGGTAACATGCCTATAATAAGAGATTTATATTACTAGAGAAAAATGAAATGTTATGTAAATATAAACTAATAAAGGGGGATGTTTATGAGTTACAAAAAAAGAAACATTAAACAGAGGATTGCTTTGATTATGGTCATGCTTATGGTAAGTACATCAATTTACTCTATACCAGTGCAAGCAGCAGAAAGCAAGAAAAACCAGCAGGAGGAAGTATCTGTAGGTGATGGGAAAGAAACTTTAAGCTTTGAAGAAGAGTTAAGTACCATTGATGAAAATCTAGATTCAGATAAAGATGGACTTGTTGATTTACTTGAAAAAACCTTTAAAACAAATCCAGAAAAATCTGATACAGATGGAGATGGGTTAAGTGACTACATAGAACTTATACTGGCACTAAATCCATTAATTAAAGATACCGATGGAAATGGTATTGAGGACGGATTAGAGGATACTGATCAAGATGAATTAAGCAATCTGGAAGAAATAAAGGCTAGTACAGATTATGCTAAGAAAGACACCGATGGAGATGGCTTATTAGATGGAAAAGAGATAAAAGTAAATCACACTTCTCCAATATTAGAAGACACTGATGGAGATACATTAACAGATGGAGATGAAATACTGTTAAAATTAAATCCCCTTAAAGCATCTTCTAACGAAGTTACCCATGATAGTAAAAGGAAAGTACAACAAAGCTTAAGCAATAAACGGATTGCAGATTCTTTAAAAAAGAATACTAATTTATTTGTTCCATCCTTGTCAGGTGCTGTATCCAGAGTAATGGACAAGGAGGTATTCTTGGAGGAATACGATAATGATGGTTTTCATAAAAACCGTGCTATTATCGGTAAACCAGTTCAAATAAAAACTTCGTTTAAAAATGAAAATCAGTTACTTCTAAACTTTGATTACAGCAACTTTTTAAATCAATATGATGAATCAGCCATGGATATGCTTACTATTTGTCAGTTCGTAAATGACGAGCTTATTCCTTTAGAAACAAAGAAGGACAAGAATAACAAATCTTTGAAGGCAAACATTTCTGGGGAAGGC
>JAQSXG010000650.1 GCA_029256785.1 Neobacillus sp. | reverse complement strand
ACATGACGGTATCCCATGCAGGCGAAGGGAAGCTTGGTCACAATATCATTCCCGTTTTCAATTCGCAAAGTTTTAAACAATCTTTTATTATAGGAGTTTCGAAAAGCACGGTTACCCACTCTAGGTGCCCCGAATAAAATCACTTCGTAATCCTTATCAGGATAGTGGTATTCTAGGTCGACTGCACACAATACAGCCAACGCTGCACCCAATGAGTGTCCAGTAATCATAATCTGAAAGGTATCACTGGATATCATGGCATGTATGGCTTCCCTCACTGCAGGGGATTTGTATGCATTTAGGAAACCGGTATGTACTCTGATTTTTGATAAGGTGTTCCCATATGGTATCACTTTTTTTCGGAAAGCAAAGTCTGTCTTCCAGTCGGTGCCCGAATTGGACCCTCTGAATGTGATGCTCAGACAGCCATCTAACTTACGAAGAAAGCATTGCACGTCAGATTTTGGGTCATCTATTTTGATCATAGAACCAGCTGGAACAGTTGGCTGGACATTGCGGTATGCGGCAGCTGAGAGCTCCATCGCTTTCGTGATATCCGAACTAAACATTTGGATCACCTCGTTGCATTGAATGAGGGGATAAATACAAGTTAAATGCTGCCTATTGATAGGCAGCGTTTGATCGTAGATGCTATTATTACCAACAATCATTTATATTTTATTATATGACAGGGAACTATGTTATGTTAAGCCATGCTAAATTGATCGTAATCAAGTAAAAGGAATAAAAAGCTCTCCCTTGGCAAATCAGCCTTGGGAGAGTGATTGTATTTAGAAAGCTTATAAGTTTGAGATAAAGTCTTCCACAATATAGATTAGTTGGTCTGGAGTAACTTGCGCTCTTTTAAGGATGTAAAGTAACTCTTTCACACATTCTTCGTTGACACTAATATCCTCAATGACATTAAAATCAGTTTCCGGTCTAACGACTTTAATTCCGTAAACAATCGCTCCTTCAGCTCCGTCAGTTTTACATTCAGAGGATACTAATTCATAGATTATTGTGTTTTGTTCTAATTTATGATAAGTGTGCATTTTTCTTCCTCCCAAACAGACGATAGTAGTAAACTATCACAGTTTGAAGGGGCGAACAAGGAATGTTTTCGACAAAATTTAAAAATCCATCGACATTTTAAGCAAAAAAATTATGCAGAGATAACCCCTTTATTCATTATTGTTTAATAAAATATAGACAATTTTAGAAATGAAATCTGAGTTGCTGGGTCTCGTTTTTTTATTACCGATATCATTTTCAAATAGTGAATAAATGTTTTTTAGGTTTCCTCTTGTCCAAGTAATTTCAATCGCGTTTCTAATCGCTCTTTCAACTCTAGCAGAAGATATCTTGTTTTTGCTTGCTATTACTGGATATACCTTTTTCGTAATAGAATTAATTGTACTGATATCATCCGCAACAATGACGATTGCATCAATCAAATACTGATATCCTTTTAGTTTGATTGGAACGCCTAAATAATTTAAAATTTCTATAATCCGATGTTGAATATCCTTTGTAGATGGAGGAGAATTCAGTATATCCGCCTCCTTTGGCTTGTAAAGCTGTAACTGTCTGATCCTTGAAGCAAGGGCTTCCGGATCGAAAGGCTTCATAATAAAATATTCAGCACCCAAGGAAAAAGCAAGCTGAGTGATCTTGGGAAGAGCAATTGCCGATAGAATAATATATATGGGTTCCTTCTGCATTCCTATGGACTTTAGTTTTTCAAGCACACCTAAACCGTCAAGCATAGGCATAACCAAATCCATAATAACAACGTCAGGATTGACTTCGGAAATTACAGTAACTGCTTCAAGGCCATTCGCAGCCGTGCCCACAACTTCCATGTCTTCCTTTTGTGAAAAATAACTTTCTAATAAAAATATGAAATCGATATTGTCATCAACAATCACAATACTTATTTTTTCATTACGCATAATTAATAACCCGCTATTCTCTAAAATGTTAAAAGCTAGGCAGGAATTAACCATTTTCCTATCAAGTTATGACCTTTTCTCTCATAATAGCTGGTAGAAAAAGAACTAATTCATTGGTTAATTTAGTTTGGCAAATCAGAAAGTTCAATTTGAATCCTTCTATTATACTGCGCTGCAGTATAATCAGTCGTTTTAATGCTTTGAGAAAGATTTAAGATCGGTAACTCTACAAAAAAATCAGAGCCGACACCCTCCTTGCTTTCAAACCATATTTTCCCCTGTAATGATTCAACAAGAGATTTTGTTAAAGCTAAGCCAATCCCACAATCTACAAATGAATGGGAGGAAGAATTTACCTGTGCAAACCGATTGAATATCATTTCCTTTTTATCAGCAGGGATTCCTTTTCCAGTATCTTTCACAGAGAGCGTAACTTTATCAGAAGAGATAAAGCAGGTAACTGTTATTTGACCTCCGCTATTTGTGTATTTAATGGCATTGGAAAGAAGATTGAGTATAATTCGTTCAATGATAAAACTGTCAGAACAGATATACATTTCTTTGTGGGAAAAGTTAGATTTAATTTTTAGGTTTTTATTTTCGACATATTGGCTGACAGATTCGATTAGATATTGAATTTGTTTAATAATATCAACGAATTCCCAATTAGGTTCAAAATGCCCTGCATCGATTTTTGCGATATCTAATAAATTCAAAATAAGTCTTCCTAAGCGGTAGCAGTTCTGCTTCATTACTGCGATATTTTTTGCAGTACAGACATTTTGTTCAAGTAAGTCTATAGAAAGCAGAATTATAGTTAACGGTGTTTTAAAATCATGTGAAATATTAACAAAATAATCTGTTATCTGTTTGTTTTGCTTCTGAAGCTCCTCGGCCTGTTGGGTGACTCTTGCTTCCATTTCCTTTCTGTCAGTGATATCTT
>JAQSXG010000649.1 GCA_029256785.1 Neobacillus sp. | reverse complement strand
CTTGTCATCAAACAGTACAGTAGTTATTACAGCCTCGCCCTGCTCTTTTTTCTGCTTTTCCAGCATAGCATTATATCCACCAATAGTGTCACTTTCAAGACCGCTCATTGAGCCGCTTCTGTCAAGAATAAATACCAGTTCTGTTAAACCTTTTTTCATAGTGTTATCCTCCAATCATTTATTGTGATTTAAGGATAACACTTTGCATATGTAAAGCGGTCGCATGACATGCGACAATTTTACCATTTTTTACTCTTTAATAAAGCAGATATTTCAGATGTTTTAGGAAGCTTCTCCATACCCAAGACTTCGGTCAAATCAAACATTCTACTCCCCCTCGGTGCATAAGGAGTTTCCTTTTCAAAAAATGTGTCATAAAATTTATCTACAAAGAAAAATCGGTGTTTTTCGCTAGCTAATGCGTAGCCATATTTTTTTGAATCTTCAATAGCTTTTAATATGCGCTCTTTCATTTCTTCCGTCAACTTACCTTTTTCAAGGATTGTTTCCAAACCATCTCGGTTAGGCAAAGCTGTTACAATAGCTGTGATTTTACCTATTGCCCTTACTGCCTTTTGACTATAAAGTCCAAGATAATCATGACCTGAATATCCTCGCCCAACGTTGTCATAGTATAAGTTCAGCTCTTTATTAATCGCTAAAGTTGTACTAGCAAGCTGCACACGCATGCGTTTCCAATCATTTGGAATAAGTCCGCTTGTATAACAATATTCTTTATAATCTTCCAGAACCTCCAACATTTCATAATCTCTCTCATCAATTACTTCTCTAACAACGTCTACTAATTCTTCAAAAGTAATATGGCGATGCACTACATTGCTATTATTTTGTGAATTATAAGCATTTACTTTTTCATCTAACATTTCTTTAGTATGAACATTTATAACATTTGGATCAAGTGTCAACAAAACCTTGTAATCTTCGTTTTTAAATGATTGTAGATGATTTTCTAATTGTATCAGACCAAAGTCACCATGTAGTTTAGTTTCAACAACCACTTTAAAACTGGACTGTGTAATTGTTGCATCCGGGATGCTGTCCTTGCTTTTTTCCTGCAAGTTAAACACAAGCTCAACCTCCGCATTTTCAGGTAATATCTTACTGAGAAAAGAAAAAAACTTAGTTGACGAATACGAATATAGACGCGAGAGCAATAGCATTGCATTCGCTGTGTCTACATTTTCTTTGCTATGATAACGTTGAAAATAATGAATATGCATTCTTATACTCCTATCAAGCTTTGATCAAAAGCAAACAAAGCTTCATTTATTTCAAAAATATTATAGTTGCCATCTTCGATAAAGTACTCAATGATGATATCAAATTTACTGCTATGAGAAAGTGCAAAACCAGCTTTATGCAGTAAATCTTTGGTTTCATCAAGATTTAACTCCAGTGCAATTGCAAAAGCTATGGTTGTAGTCTTACTCGGTTTATAATTTATATCATTCCGGATTTTTGAAAAAAGCCTACGGTCAATATTGGCTTTTCTATAGGTTTCGGCATCTGTCATGCCTTTTTCATCAATTAAGCGCAGCAACATCTGTGAGAAAGTTTCATCAATATTCTTTACTACATCATCAAGACTTCGTTTGAGTTTTTTTGCCGGGACAGGTTCTTCCTCTGAGAAAAAAGCAGGCATTTCTAAATAGCTTTCTCTTAGTTGGTGTATTTCCTCAATTATGCCTCTGCGGTTAAAAGGATGTTCTACTATGTATTTATCATCAATATATTGCGTAATTGATGAAAACAGCTTCTCAGACAACTCAAATGTCGCCTTATCGTACACAACCAGAAAAACTGTCATCTCATTACATAATAAAAAATCTCCTATAACCGAAATAGCCGTTTTTAATGCCTTATCTTTGGGATACCCAAAGGCACCTGCCGATATTATTGGGAAGGCAATACTTTCGAGATTATGCTCTTTAGCTACTACAAGTGTGTTCTTATAGCAATCAGCCAGCAACTTCTCTTCATTACTTTTACCGCCATACCATACTGGTCCAAGAGTATGGATTATATATTTTGCAGATAGTTTATACCCTTTCGTTATCTTTGCTTGTCCAGTTTCGCAGCCACCAAGGGTGCGGCATTCTTCAAGCAACTCAGGCCCTGCAGCGCGATGGATTGCTCCATCAACCCCTCCACCCCCAAGCAAGGATGAGTTTGCTGCATTAACAATAGCATCAGCATGAACTTTCGTGATATCATTACGGATTATTTCGAGTGGCATTACCCCACCTCCTTAACCTCTATAAATATTGTAACATTTCAAATATCTATATTATTAATAACCTTTTTACAATCATTGCAAATAATACACTCTCTACAATTTGGATTGTTTGGTCTGCACCAAGTCCTCCCGATTTCCCAACATGAGAAATCTATAATTCCAGGAAATTCTGGATTCAGTTCTCTTGCTTTGTATATAACGGAATCCAAGTCGGCTTCTTTGTTAACCAACCCAATGCGTCTCATTACTCTCATAATATGTACATCAGGTGATATATCTATGGAATAGTAATCAGAAAAAGGCACTTTAAATTGTCGAGCAAGTATATTAGCAGCCATGGTTGCTATCTTCTTACCGCTTCCTTTGAACTGTAAAAATTCATAGACTACTTTTGCACTGCTAGGCTTATTACTCCAAATTCGTGAAGCATCTCCATCATATTTTTCCTGGATGTCATGAACTGCTGAATAAAAAACTCCAGCCATAGTATCATTAAATCTATGCAAAGTGTATTTATTAAAAATTCCCTTATACTCATCCAAAGAAACCTTTGCTAAATCATAAATATTAAAGCTTCCGATTATAGTATTAATTTTATATGGTATCGACCATGCCCGTTCTGCTTTTATTTGCCTATCCATTAGACA
>JAQSXG010000648.1 GCA_029256785.1 Neobacillus sp. | reverse complement strand
TGTTGTGGGTGGGGACTTACAACAATACAGGATTAGCAGATGTTTTTCCATTTTTATCCTCGATTCATTTCGTCAAGTACTGATTTCGGTTTTGAGCCATTTTACGTTGAAAATTTTTATTTTTTTTCAAATTCCGGTCCAAAATCAATTTCCCTAGACAACTCGTTAGCATAAAATAACGAAGTATGAGTCCCAGCATCAGTCCACCAGCCAGATAATATATCATATGACAATTCCCCTCTTCGAATATAAGCATTATTAACATCGGTTATTTCTAGTTCACCACGATTAGAGGGGATTAACGTTTTTATTATCTTGAACACTTCGCTGTCAAACATATATATGCCCGTAACGGCGTAATCACTCTTCGGTTGCTTAGGTTTCTCTTCAATAGAAATAATAAGACCATTTTCCAACTGTGCAACGCCGTATCTTTGAGGATCCTGAACTTGTTTTAATAAAATCTTCGCACCCTTACCCTGTGCTTTGAAATTTTGCAAGAATCCACTAATATCATCTGAAAACACGTTATCACCAAGCAGAACAATCATAGAGTCGTTACCAACAAAACTTTCGGCCAGACCTAAAGCTTGAGCTATTCCCCCCGCCTGATCTTGAACTTTATAAGTGAAGGTTACCCCAAATTCATAACCGCTTCCCAGGAGATTCACTACATCTCCCATATGCTCTCTTCCAGTAACGATGAGAATTTCTAGTATTCCAGCTAGTTTCAATTTATTAATAGCATGATACAACATTGGATATTTCCCCACAGGTAAAAGGTGCTTATTTGTAACCTTAGTTAATGGATAAAGTCTTGATCCTGTTCCACCTGCTAAAATAATTCCTTTCATTTTAACCCCTCCTTATTATAATAAAACGACATTCATATAATATAATAAATAACCTAATACGAATCCAAGAATAACTCCACCCAATATTTCAAACTTTGTATGCCCCATACTTTCTCTTAACACCTGTAATTCAGCGACATTTTTTAGAACATATTTATTTAGATTTGCTGCATGCAATCCAACATGTCTTCTTAGACCAGTTGCATCAATAATAACAATAAAAGTTATAGCAACTCCCAAAGCAAATATTGGAGAATAAAAACCTTCATGAAAACCAATAAAAAAAACTGTTGTTGTCATTATTGTAGTGTGATTGCTAGGAAAGCCCCCGTTCCCTATTCTTTTCCTTGCAGCTTTGCCAAATCTGATGTAATTAACTACAAATTTCATACTGCCAGCTACTAACCAAGCAATAAATGGTGCGGCTACAAAAAGCATAACACAACCTCATCCTATAGTTTCATTTTCTTGAAAACTACTTCTGGGATATTCTTTATTATTAACATTATCCATTTCCAAAAGAATGGAGTATAAATAATGTTTTTTGATTTTTGTATGCCTAGATAAATGTCTCTTGCAACTTTTTGGGGGCTTGCAACTAAAAACATTCCTTCTTGTCCATACGTCATTTTTGTATCTACGAAGCCTGGTTTGACTGTAATAACATGAACCCCGTACGGGCTAAGTCGATTTCTTAAACCCTGTAAGTAAATAGAAAATGCGCCTTTGGAAGCTCCGTACATGTAGTTACTTTGTCTTCCACGATCTCCTGCAACGGACGTTATACCGCAAATGAATCCACTTTGTTTTTTTTCGAAGTAGTTAGCCAAGAGATGTAATATTGAAACGCACGAAGTATAGTTTGTATCTATGATATGCCTTGCTTCCTCAAAACATAGTTGTGCTTTTTTCTGATCTCCTAAATACCCGTAACATAATATAACTCCTTTGATTTCACCAAATTGTAGACAGTTTTTTAAAAACTCCTCATGCCTGGTAAACTCCATGGCATCGAAAAATAACGCCTTAACTTGCACGTTAAACCTAATAGAAATGTCACTTGCCATGTTTTCCATCATATCTACATTTCTACCGGCAAGCAAAAGGTTGTGGCCTTCTTCAGCAAATTTGTATGCAACAGCACTCGCTATACCTGAAAGTGCTCCTAGTATTACTACGTTACTCATGTTATGCCTCCGTAATCCCAAGTCTCCTGGACATCGATGAAGCAAAAAGCTGATTTGGATCTACTTTGTTCTTAATTTCTTTAAATTTTTTAATTTTCGGATACATAACCTCAAAATCATTGATTGATAAAGTAGAGTCTTTCGCTAAATACACCCTACCGCCATGATTCGCAACTAGTTCATCCAGATTGTTTATAAACGGAAATAATGTTTGATCTTTTATTGGAATGTCTAACGCTAAGGTATATCCTTTCCTCGGAAAAGAAAGTAAACCATTATTCTCAGCACCGGAACTTTTCAAAACAGCTAAAAATGAGGAACGTTTTGTATTACTTAGACGTTCCAGCATTTTTATAAGACCCTGCCGACTAGTTTCCGGAGGAAATACTGCTTGGTATTGTACAAAGCCTTTACGTCCATACATTCTATTCCAGTTATTAATTGAATCTAATGGATAAAAGAAAGGGTTATAGTGTACTATCAGATCTTTTCCACTTGGGTTAAATTGATAGTAGGCTTGATTAAACAACTTAATACTCATATTGTTCAAAATAAATGATGGTAAATTAATGGGTACATTAAGTTTAGGTTTTGAATGAATTCTATAAAGATTTGATCCCCTAACTTGTTCTTGTGTAGCATGATTACCTCTCATTAATACACATCTTCCCAAAGAACTACCTTTTGCCAGACAATCGATCCAAGCTACAGAATATTGATATTTATCATCAGATTCTGAAAACAATTCAAGTGCCTTGTCGATATTTCGTGCTTTTTCATATCGAACATCGTAAAATGCAGACTCTACCCTAATTAAGCGAAATCTAACTGATATTATCAACCCAGTTAAACCGATTCCACCTACAGTA
>JAQSXG010000647.1 GCA_029256785.1 Neobacillus sp. | reverse complement strand
GGATGGAAGTGTAGGTATCGGAACAGAAACTCCACGGGAAAAATTATCCGTTAATGGGAGGATCCGAGCACATGAAATTAAAGTAGAGACAGCCAATTGGCCTGACTATGTATTTAAGGAAAACTATCCCTTAAAAAGCTTGGATTCGCTGCGAGCATTTATACGAGAAAATGGCCATTTACCGGAAGTGCCAACAGCAGCTAGTGCCGAAAAAGAAGGTGTTTCGCTGGGGGAAATGAACAAAATTCTTTTGAAGAAGATTGAAGAACTCACTTTGTATCTGTTGGAGAAAGATAAAGAAATATCAGAAATCAAAAAAGAACTGAAATATAGCAAACTCTAAAAGTAAATAGAATTAGATAATAAATAGCCACTCATCAAGGAAAGGACGGAGTTAATTTTTGTAATTTATAGATTGATCTTCTACAGAAAATTGAGAAACTGACTTTGCACGTAATTTCTTTACAGAAACAGATTGATGATTTAAAAATTAAAAAATAGAATTATGTATAAAACAATCTCATTAATAGCCTGTGCGCTTGTTAGTTTACAATTGCATGCCCAACAGAATACCTTCGTCAACAACGGTACAAAGGTAGGAATCCACACCCTGCAACCGGTAGCCATTTTAGATGTTTCAGCAGATCTTACCAGCGGAAAACTGGGGACCGTGATGGGTAGACTTCCGGAAGGTAACCACCAAAATGAAGGTACTTTTTTGGGTGTTAGAGGCTATGATACCCATTTTAGCGCTGCTTCCGGACTTAAAAGTTTTGCAATTGAGCATTCATTTTATGGATTTATCAATAGTTCGATTAACTTCTTTAGAGGCCCAGATACGAAAGGAGGGTTTATTACCTTCAATACATCTGATAATATCGAGCGAATGCGGTTGGATAAGGACGGAAATTTACTCTTAGGCGCAACAGCAAGTGGAGGAGAAAAACTTTCAATAAATGGAAATATTCGGGCCAAAGAGGTCAAAGTGGAGACGGTAAACTGGCCTGATTACGTGTTTAAATCCGACTATAAATTACTTAGTTTGTCCGAAACAGAAGAATTTATTAAACAAAATGGACATTTGCCTGAGGTTCCCAAAGCTTCGGAAGTAGAAGAAATGGGGGTTTCGCTTGGAGAAATGAACAAAATTCTGTTGAAGAAGATTGAGGAATTGACCTTGCAAGTGATCGAATTGAATAAGAAAATCGACCGTCAGGAAAAATGAGTAAAATCGAAGCAAGATTAAGGCTGTTCAGTTACAGATCTATTTTAGCAGTAACGATTATAACTTCGGAATATGATATTATATTTTTTTGTTAAAACACATATTTTTTAATTACCTAATTTATGATGAATATAAAGATGTTTTTCATTTTCATGTTTATGATGAACGTGAACTTATTTGTTTTTGGGCAGACGGAAGCTATAGTCCCTCCCTCCAATCGGTCTTTTTCTTCATTGGAGAAAAATGTTCTTTTCTTTGCAGACAAACGTTTTAAGGTGACGCAATCGGGAAGTGCTACACTTGATTTACCAACTTTATTTAATGGTCAATTTTTTCCTACTTATTCGAGTGCAAGTATAAACACACAGAATCCTTATGTTCTTCTTATCGAGGATATCCCCCTCTATCACGCGCAAGAAGGTGCTTGGATAGGACTAACTACACGTTATTATATGGCGACAAAGTTTAAGATAGAAGTTTTTGATGTCAACGACGGAGCTAATCAATGGCGTACAATTGCTGATGTGAGCAATAATGCGGCCTGGCATTATATGGCTCGAATCTCTCCCGGCTCCATATGCCCATCAAAAATTCGTTTTACTATTTACAATACAAATGATACGCAAAATCGATTGGGAATTTCTGAATTATTTTATATTCAGCCGGAAGGGGCCAAAGCTTACGACGGGCTAATGGTTCAGTATAATAGGGAAGGGAATGTTGGTATCGGAACGAATTCTCCGATGGCAAAACTAGCTGTCGAAGGAAATATATTAGCTAATGAAATTAAAGTGAAAACAGACATCAGTGTTCCCGACTATGTATTTGAACCTGATTATGAGCTTAAAAGTCTAGAAGAAATTGCAGACTATGTCAAAGCTCATAAGCATTTACCGGAAATACCATCTGCTAAGGAAGTTCGAAAGGATGGCTTGGATCTAGCAGCGATAAATCTTTTATTACTCAAAAAAGTGGAAGAGCTTACCTTATATGCAATTAAGCAAAATGAAGAGCTTAAACATCAAAATATAAAATTCTGTCATCAAGAAAGTTTTTTGCAAGATCAACTTCGAGAAATCCAAAGTATGAAAAAACAGAATACACTTTTGGAACAGCGAATTAATCAGCTTGAATCTAAAAAATAATTCCATATGAATAAATATTATACACTATTTTCTTTTTTTATTAGTCTGTCTGCTTATGGACAGACCAATATTTTCCCCTCAAACGGCACTGTTGGTATAGGGACAACTTCGCCCCTTACTCCATTGAATATTGCTATTCCAGCTAATAGTACAACAAGCACGATTAAGATTGGAAAATCAGGTGATTCTGGAAACATCAATGTACCCTTAGGTAGTGCTACAGGTGGTTACAATTTAGATTTTACAACCTGGAGAGATTATAACCCAGATTATGTCGGCGCACGCATTCGTGCAGAGAGAATTAATACTTGGGTTGCAAATAATGCCTTAATTCAATCCATGGATCTCGTTTTTTCTACTGGTGGACCAGTAGATTATAGTCCTCTATCAGAGCAGTTACGCATCAAATATAACGGTAATGTGGGGATTGGTACACCTAATCCCGAGCAAAAACTCTCCGTCAAAGGTAAAATTCAGGCAGAAGAAGTCAAAGTAACAACGGCAACCACGGATTGGCCCGATTACGTTTTTGAGGATGGG
>JAQSXG010000646.1 GCA_029256785.1 Neobacillus sp. | reverse complement strand
CCCATAAAAATTCTGTACCGTACAATTGGTACACCTGAATTGGGTCCTGAACGCTGTAAATTACATACAACAATGCCAGACTTACAAGAAAGAAAAGAATAAAGCGGAACTGGCGTGAGAAATACACCATAGTAATGCTTATATATTCATTTAGCAATAACCCGATGGCGAGTGCCAAATACAAGAAAATCCATGCCAGCATCGATGTCATTAGAATCACTTGGAGTGCAAACCTATTGCGTACCGCGATATAAAAAACCTGTGGGTAATACAAAATTAAGGATATAGTCGGCGGAATCAGCAATACAATCAACCGTTTTCTATGGCGTATAATAAATGGAATCATAGAGTAATTGACAGCGATAAGTAACAAAAATGTGGGAAACAAATATCTTCCTATAGCTATTAAATACCCAATTTTATCCAATGTTATCAGCATATATTGAAGCCAGTTTTTTATTTTAGGTGACATAAAAAGGAATATCTCCTGTGAACCCTTGAGCCCCCCAATTTTTGCAGTATAGATAATAATACCTGAAAACATAAGAATTAGACTACCGCAAAGCCCCAAAAGCAGCATGGAATTTCCATCTCTTTTAAAAATAACAAGTGTAATTGAAACCATCGCAAGAAAGATTAATATCAAAATCAGCATATCGAACTCCCTCATTACATACCATCTTTTTATTCCTCATTATACCACCTTTATGAACTAAATTGAACGTTAAAGCTTTTGCAATGTGAAAAAGGGCTAAAGTTAAACTTTAACCCTTTTACTTTTAAAATACCGATAAACAGACACCTTTTCTAAGAGCGTTTACTTTTGATTAGCTTCATATGCTTTTATAATAATATCAGGTGAATAGTAGTTGCTTACATCCACAGCTTTATCCAAAGCTTTGGTCTCTACAAAAGACTTCTGCTGATTTTCATACCATTTTTTCAACGTGCCGTCTTTAGCCATGTCATAAACAAGCTTAGATGCTGGCCAGTCGCCTTCACCTGTTGACTTCTTGATTGTTTCTGGATCCTGCTCAATAAGTTGTGCCACCCAACCAGCTACTTCTTCAATATGAGCTTTTTTATAATCTTGTGCTTTTAGAAGAGCTTTAGTAAAGCGAACAAGCTTATCCTGATTCTTATTGAAATATTCATTTGTACAAATCCAGCTAGATGGGAACACTATTTGATCCTTAAAAGTGTTGTTATTTGCAAGCATCACCACCTTATCACCCAACTTTTCTTTTACAGTGATAGTTGATGGAGACCAGATTGCGCAAGCATCTATTTTACCTGTTACCATAGCAGTAACAGCAGCTGAAGGATCTACCTGCACTACCTTTACATCAGCTTGAGTCATACCTACGGAAGCAAGCGCAAGGTTTAGAATTGTTTCACTTGATGTTCCAAGAGAAGTACCAATTGTCTTTCCTTTCAAGTCCGCAATAGTATTAACTCCTTTGTCTTTGTTACCTAAAACCTCATCAGCAATACTAGTTCCATCAAGTGTGAATATTTTTGCTTGTCCCTTTGCGGCAAGTGTATGCGCACCAGGTCCGATTTGAGAAACATCAATATTCCCACTTCCCATTGCTGCGATTTCTTCTGGACCCTTTGCAAATTTAATAGGTTCCACATCGATGCCTTCCTCATTAAAATATCCCATCTTTATAGCGGTAACCATGGTACTTGCACTGCCCATGTTCGGCATGTAAGCAACTCTCATCTTAATACGCTCAACAGAGGCAGATTGATTCCCGGTGGTAGGTGTTGTTTTGGTTTTTGTTTCTTGGCTGCATCCAGCCAATGTGGACATAACTAATGATGCAAGTAAACCAATACTTAAAAGCTTTTTCATAAATAGAACCTCCCCTTTAATTTTAATTTGTAATATAATTTTAAATGCCTTCGCATCAAAATCTTTGTTATTTCCTTACTTCCAGATATTCCTGATAAACCATGCCCCATATATAATTTTTCAAATCGATGAATTCCTTGGTCATTTTTGTTTCCTGTGTTCGTGGATATGGAATATCAATATTAACAACCTCTTTTACTCGTCCAGGACGAGCACTCATGATGACAACACGCTGTGCCAAAATGATAGCTTCATCTACATCGTGAGTAATAAAGAAACAAGTTTTGCGTTCACTTTCCCAGGTTTTTAAGAGCTCAGATTGAAGCTGTGTTCTGGTCTGAGCATCTAGCGCTCCAAAGGGTTCATCCATTAATAGTACTTCTGGATTTACCGCATAAGCTCTTGCAATGGCAACGCGCTGCTTCATCCCCCCCGAAAGCTCTTTCGGGTAGCTATTCGCAAAGTCCTCCAGGTCAACCATTTTCAAGTATTTATTTGCAATCTGTGTAGCTTCATCCTTTTTTATACCCTTTAGTTTAAGCCCAAACTCTACATTTTTTCGAACAGTAAGCCAGGGAAACAAGGCATATTGCTGAAACACTACACCGCGTTCAGTGCCAGGGCCATCTACCAATTTACCGTCTACATAAATCTTGCCGGAAGTAGGTTCACCAAGACCTGCTATAATATTTAAAAGAGTTGATTTTCCACATCCAGAGGGACCAATTACACAAACAAACTCATTCTCAGCAATATCTAAACTTACTCCATTTAGAGCAATCATCTCACCATTTCTGCCATTAAAAACTTTTTTGACATTGTCAATTTTAACCTTTACATTGACTGTGTTTCCTGCCATCCTGTTAACCTCCCTTCAAGATATTTCACTAGCTTCTCAAGCAATAGCCCTATAATACCGATTATTATGATGCCCATTAAAACCGTGGACATATCGAAATACTGTCCTGCAGATGTTACCATCATTCCTAGTCCACTAGACGCTCC
Source organism: Neobacillus sp. (assembly GCA_029256785.1). Taxonomy (GTDB): domain Bacteria; phylum Bacillota; class Bacilli; order Bacillales; family Cytobacillaceae; genus Neobacillus. The sequence goes on along the minus strand of JAQSXG010000646.1, from coordinate 54 downwards.
TGTCATTTCAGCCGCAATCAGAGTGGTCAAAGCTGCCGATAACCCAAGTCGTAC
>JAQSXG010000645.1 GCA_029256785.1 Neobacillus sp. | reverse complement strand
TGGAACGACATTGGTATCCAAATGGACTTTCATGTTCTCTTTTTCTAAAATTTGTAGGACTGGTTGAATCACACCTAATTCTTTTAAAATCGGATCGGCAAGTAAAAAGACCGTTCGAACCTTCAATTCTCCTATTATCTCATCAAGTTTACTAAGTGATCCCTCTCCATGATAGATTTTCTTAGGTGATACAAATTGATTCATATAACCAACTCCCCTAAAAAGGCTTTTATCTTCATTAACATTATATACTATTCATAATATTCTATCTTATTTTGTTTACCACAACCACTTATCTTCGCTCAAAAGCCCACTTTGTGATGTAAAGCGGGCTTTTTAAAATTATGAATCAACTTAAAAATTTATAAAGGCATCCTCCGGTTTAACCTGGTTTGATAATACTTTATAATCAAATAACCACTGAGAAACCTCCGTCCATACGGCAAGGTCCTGGTAGCCAAAAGGCTTATCCTTTGCGTCCATAAGCGGAAGAAGAATTTCTAAACTTTTCTTTTCAATTTCTAGCTCAAGTGGCGAGGTTTGGTCTTCATGATTCATTAAAAGGTCCAAACTTTCTTCTGGATGATCCTTAACAAATTGCTGTCCCTTGGTAATCGCAGCTAAAAACTTTTTAAATACCTCTGGTTTCTCTTTTAATCTCGATTCACTGCCGACTAGAACTAACTCATAGTAATTGGGAACCCCAAATTCTGATGGGTTTATTAGTCTAATCGGGTAGCCCTCTTTTTCAAGAAGTAATTTTTCATGATTAATAAAACCACCAATAATTCCATCTGTTTTATTCGTTGTCATTGCCGGGATGAGATCCCAGCCAATATCGACCATTTTTACTTTATTAATGTCTTCACCATCTTTTTTCACCATGGTTTGAATAATAGCTTCATACAATGGAATGGAAGAATATCCAATCGTTTTCCCTGCTAAATCTTTGGGAATTTGAATGGGACTATTTGCATGAACCATTAATTGAGTTAACGGTTGGCGAACAAGCGCTCCAAATGATTGAACTGGAATATTCTCACTTCGTGCAACAATTACCTGCGGCTGATAGCTAATCGCGATATCAATCTGGTTTGCCGCCACAAGTCTGAGCGGGTCATTTGTATCCGCTGGCATTTGAATCTCTACATCTAGCCCTTGCTCTTTAAAATACCCCTTTTCCTCTGCTGCAAAAAGAAAGGAGTGGACCGCATTCGGATACCAGTCGAGCATTAAACTTACTTTTTGGGGATTTGGATTAAGGTCATTCCCAATGGTTCCTGCCTCGTTTTTACCACAGGCAGTTAACAATAGAATCACTATGCTTATAAAAATAAATACTTTGTTTTTCATTGAGTTTCTTCCTCTCAGTTTTTAGCCCTTTTTAATACTTGTTTTTCGATTAGATTAATGAGTAAAAATAGTAAAATTCCTAGTAATGATAATAGGAAAATAGCAGCAAATACAGCATCTGCCTGTAAGTTTCCAGACATTCTCCGGCTGAAGTATCCCAAACCTTCACTTGCACCGAGCCACTCACCAATCGTTGCCCCCACAACACAATAAACAACAGACATCTTCAACCCTGACATTATCGCCGGTATTGCCATTGGTAGTTGCACCTTTTTAAAAATCGCCCACCTATTTGCCCCCATCGTTAATAGTAATTCACGGTATGCATTTCCTCCTGATTTCAGTCCATCATATGTACTTACGACAATCGGGAAAAAGGCGAGTAAAAAAGTCACCGCGACTTTACTCCAAATCGAATAGCCAAACCACATAATAAATATCGGAGAAATCGCAATTAACGGGATCGTCTGTGAGATTACAAGAAACGGGTAGATAACTTTTTCTAGTAAACGGGAAAAGTGCATTGCCACTCCTAGTGTAATTCCTACACTGATAGCTAGAGCAAAACCAATTAACACTTCTTTAAGGGTAGCTGGTAAATGCACTTCAACTAACAGCTGCCGATTTTCTACCAATGATTTCCCTATGGCTGATGGGGAAGGTAAGATAAAAGAGGGAATCCATCCTTGAACAACCACCCATTCCCATAAACTTAAGAAAAGAATGGAAATTAGCAGGAACAGTCCATAGTTTCCCATCCATTTTTTCGATTTATCTCTCATCATGAATTAATTGCTCCAGTTCTTTTCTAATCGTAATAAATTCAGGTTGATAAATAAGTTTCGGACTCCTGGGTCTTTCTAGGTTTACCTCGACTACTTGTAAGGCCTGAGGGGCCTCTCCTTGAATGAGATAAATTCGGTCACTTAGAAGGATCGCCTCTTCCAGATCATGAGTGATAAACATTACGGTCTTTTGTAATTCGCCCCACAGCCCTAATAACCAACTGTGCATGTTGCGCTTGGTCATCGAATCAAGAGCGCCAAACGGTTCATCTAATAATATTAGATTTCTCCCAGTCATGAGCGTTCTTAAAAAAGCGACTCGCTGCCTCATACCTCCGGAAAGTTCATCAGGATAGGCATTTTGGTATTCAGTTAATCCAAACCTAGCCAACCATTCCTGAATCTCCTGGAGTTTCTGACGCTTATTTTTGTTTGCAATTTCAACCGGTAGCAAAACGTTCTCTACAACCGTTCTCCAAGGTAAAAGCAAATCCTTTTGCGGCATGTAGCCAACTTTCCCTAATCTTTTTTTAGTATCTAAACCCTCGATGTTGACTTCTCCTTGATCAGGTTCTAGTAAACCGGTAATCAATTTAAAAAGGGTACTCTTTCCAGAGCCGCTTGCACCAATAACCGAGACAAACTCGCCTGGCTTCACTTCCATACTCAGATGTTGAAAAATTGGTGCTGTTCCTTTGAAGGCATAGGTTAGTTCCTTTATTGATAACATTGAAGTATTTGACAAGTCCCCACACCTCGTTGGTAAAGATATTCTTTCAA
>JAQSXG010000644.1 GCA_029256785.1 Neobacillus sp. | reverse complement strand
GAATATGACCCATTTTGTGGTCGTTGAGAAATTTAAGAATGAAAAAGTAACTATAGTTGACCCTGCCAAAGGAAAACTAAAAATATCCAGGGCGGAATTTGAAAAGAACTTCTCAAATGCAATTATTTGCTCGACAATTGAACCAAAAAAAGAACGAAAAAAACTAAATAAAAATAAAAGTTTAATAAATATTTTGAAGGAAAACAAGACAGCGCTCTTATGGACAGTTGCGTTTTCTTTTTTGCTTCAATTGCTGACGTTATATATTCCGATTTACATGAAGGGATTAATAGATAGCTACCATAGTGTGAGAAACTTTAATAATTTAATTCTTGTCTTATTTCTTGTTTTGGCTTTTTACTATTCTTTTAGTTTAATCAAAATGAGACTTATTACATCTTTTCACAACAATTTTGATAGAGCACTGACATCAAAAACAGTTTCGCATTTACTGAAATTACCGTTGAAATTTTTTGTTAATAGAGGTAAAGGCGAATTAATCTTTACTATAAATAGCAATCAGTACATTAGGGCATTAATATCAACACAAATGATAAGTTTATTTATGGATGTAGTATTTCTTGTGTTATATTTGCTCTTGATGTTTTTCTATTCTTTTGAACTCACTTTAATTACGGTCACCTTAGGTGTTATTTTGGTCGGTATTTCTATCATTAATACTAAAATGATTATGAAAAAAAACCAAACACAAATCACTAATATCGCGGATATACAAAATATTACTGGGGAAATCGTTAGTAATATATCAACAATTAAAGCGATTGGTTCTGAAGAAGAGATATTTCAAAAATGGAGTAATGGGTTTGAAAAACAGCTTCAAATGGAAAAGGAAAAAGCTGGAATAGATTCTATTCTTGGAAACATTCCTTCAACAATTCAAGTAACCTATTCCTTAATTATTATTATAGTTGGAATAATGATAGGAAGAGAAAGTGGATTAAGTATAGGGACAATTGTTGCATTTAATACCTTAGGGGCATCTTTTTTATCGCCAATGTTATCCATTGCAAACTCGTATTTGCAGTTGTCTGCAGCAAAAATATATATTAACCAATTGTTGGATTTAATTAACTCGAAAACAGAAAATTTAGATAATGACGAAGAGAATATTGAAATCCAAAATGGGGAAATAAAATTTACAAATATTAGTTTTAAATATGATTATTTTTCTGAAAATGTTCTAAACGGTATTAATATTGATATTAAAAGTGGAGAAAAGGTTGCTATTGTTGGAGAGTCTGGTTCGGGAAAATCAACGTTGTTAATGTTAATTGCTGGTCTTTACGAACCGACTGAAGGGATTATACAGGTTGGACGTCAATATGTTAATCAAGAGAATGTTAATATTAGATTTTACCGCAAGCAACTCGGAATTGTACTGCAAGAAAGTATGTTGTTCAATGGAACAATTAAAGAAAACATATTAATGGGACGTAATGCGGATATAGAAGAAATTAATAAAGCCGTTATGAATTCTAATTTAGAGAAATTCGTGAACAGTTTTCCTTCTAAGATGGATACAATCATTTCCGAGAATGGAAATAACATGTCAGGTGGACAGAGACAGCGACTTTGTATCGCACGTGCTCTTCTGAAAAATCCTAAAATACTCTTAATGGATGAACCTACAAGCTCTTTGGATAATATTTCGGAGAATAGTATTATGGATAATTTGTTTAAAATGAATTCCACTATTTTAGTTATAGCTCATAGACTAGCTAATATCGCTAAATTTGATAAAATCATAGTAATGGACCAGGGCAAAATTGTCTCTGTAGGTTCTCATGAAGACTTACTTAGACATAGCACACATTATAGAGAGTTATATGAAGTCAACATTCAAAACGTATAGACCTTAGTGAAATCTTATAAATACTCCTCCATTTCAAACGCAAGCGTTTTGAATTGGAGGAGTATTTATTTAATCCTTTAGTTGATAACTTGATGTTGAAGGCTTGTCAGTAGGAACTGTTAGCAAAAGGTAAGAGGGGCTTATGTCTAAATAGTAGATACAGAGTATTAAGCAAGTCGGGTTAAGTAAAGCCATTCGTACTTTTAGAGATGTAGTAACCTTCCAAGGTTCAGACATAGGTGATATCGGGTAACCCATTTCTTTCCGGGCTTCGCGACCTGGCACTCACTATCTAACATATTTTTCTTGAACAGGAAACTTGTCATAGGAGTTAGTGATGGCCATGTATTTCTTGACCGTACGCGATTGTTTTTTTGTTTTTTTCATATAAACGGCCCCTTACAATTAAATTTTATTATAGTTCGATATTTAAATACTGAAATTTAAGGTGAATTATAGTATTTCATTACAAACCTCCTCCTTCTATGACCTCTGCAAAATATCATACAATAAGGCATCGACGTCTAAGAATTATGCAGACTTTTATTTATGCACAATCATAAACGGTGATATAGCAAGGGATTGTATCTATGCACAGTCTAATTATTAGCGATAAAGGTAAGATGTAAAGGTTACCATACAGGGTTGGCAAGCCTCCGTTCACACCACAGATTGGATCAATTGGACGGCCTCTGTAGTCATGGACAGCGCTATGCCGGCGGGCAAGATTAAATTCTCTGTCAGCTACACAACCGCAGGCGGATTACTGGCCGCGCCTGCCCTGTTCACTACGGATAATTCAGTACTCTATTATGTCAATAAATCCAAATTTGTGAATGTCACCAAGCTGGCCCGTGTGACTGCTTCAAGTGCCCAATACGGCAATAACGGTCTGCCTGCGGACAAGGTCGGCTATCTGCTGTTTGACGGCAACACCGCAACCTATGGAGACTTGGCGGGCGGCAACGACAAGGCTTTATCCAGCTTCAAATTCTATCCGAGAAGCACCCAAGCCCATCTCGGCCGGGCCAATGGGGCGATTCTTC
>JAQSXG010000061.1 GCA_029256785.1 Neobacillus sp. | reverse complement strand
ACTTTGCATTCATTCTGACTCCAAAGAGTTGAGATCACATTGTATTCAGCACTTTCATCTAGTCCCTTTATCAAGCCTTCCATCGCATCAAGGCAATAAATATTGCACGGACTCCCGGTTCCGAGCTTCTTTGACAAACCACATAGCATACAGTTTGTCGCTGTTGCCACAAAGCCTTCATCATTTTCCTCCGTGCTCCAATTAGCGCAACCAAAAATTTCTGGAAGGATTGAAAATACTTGTGTAGGCCTTTGAATTCCAAGCTGGGCTGCACGCAATTTACCCTCTGCCAGCTGCTCCTGTTTTTTATCAGCAGTTACCTTTAGTAGAATCCCCTCCCTATCCAGCCTTAATACAGAATCCGCCAATGCTCCTGCGTATATCATCTGAAGCATTTTAATTTTCTTTTCATGATCCATAATCCGTTCCTCCTTTTATAAACTTGATAGTTTCATTAATAATTCAATTTCATTATTGATAGCTTCATCAGGAATCTCCTCATCCAAAAGTATGATTTTTTCGATCACATTCTCCATTACCCTCACAAATAAGTTTGAAAAACCAGGCAAAATATTTTTATTTTCGATATATTTCTCCAATATTTTTTTAGTCCTATCCCTGCGACCATTTTCCCATTCAATCAAGTCTTTTCTTACCTTTGATTCTCCGTCAAAGCCCAGCCAAACCTTTAACGAGAGCTTATATACTGCTTTGTCATAGCTTGAGAGTTCTTTTCTTTGCTTTATTGCATTATAATAAGTCTCTTGCACTGTTGCTCCAGTTACAACTTGTTCATTCAACCTTTCTATAAGCAAAACAAATTCGTTGTATGCTACTTCGTAGAATAAATCCACTTTGTTCTTATAGTAATAATACAACATTGGCAAGCTGCACTCTGAGCTTTCCGCAATATCTCTCATGGATGTACCATGATAGCCTTTTTCAGAAAATAACCCTACAGATTCTATCAGTATTCTTTCTCTAAGTCCTTTATCTGTTTTGTTCCGCATTCAAGTTACACTCCATACTTATCTAACGTTCGTTAGATTAATATTAATACTTGTTAAATAATTTTGTCAATATGTATTTCAAATAAAATAAAACCTGCAAAGCGAAGTAAACTTTCATTGCAGGTTCTTTATTTTGGAGCTGGAATACAATAACTCTCCCAGCTACCATTTATTCTGGACTTTTTCAGCGAATCCCAGAAGATGTTTTATTTCAATCACTTCTCCGTCATCCAATACGGCTTTTCCATCAAAATAACCAAATACTTGGTGTTGATCACTCATGAGAAATCCATACGAGGTATAAGCGGAACGATCTAAAATTGGCATAAAATCCGCCTCAAATCTACAATCCGAGGACGTAAACCTCCAAGGCTTTAAATAGTCTGTTGAACCATCCGCTTTTACAGGTATGTTAAAATGAATGCCGCCAAGTTTGTGAGCGCCGTTATAAAACAACATGTTTTCGGATGCTGCTGAAGTATCTCCGAAACCATACCCTAAGTTGAAACCGAATATATTGCCGTTCACCATTCCATTCGCAGCACTCCAGTACCATGTATTATTGTATGTCCAGACACCTCTTCCCCAGTCCAGAATGCCAAAAGAGGTTTTTGGATTAAAGGAATATTGTCGATCTTTATGAGTGACCGTACCATGTGCACTCATTCCAATCACCTTCTGATTATAGTAGAATGCCTTAGGTGCATTTTTAAACGGTGTTGCTATAACCATGCTGTCTTCCATGGTCTCAGAAAGTAATACATCAACAATTAACGGAAACTCATTCTCAAAAGTTGGCATATTCAGAAGAAGCCTCCTGCCGCCTTCTTCATGAAGAAAACTGATTTCGACCTTTTTATTTTTGAATCTGATATCACCTTCTCCAGCATCGGAAGGTAAATCCATCCTGCCAAAAGGAAGTAAAACCATTGGACTTACAGTATGTTCGGTTTGGTCATTGAAGTCTAAAAACGTAGCGCTGACCAAACCCATATAGGAATTATCGGCAACAGTAAGTGCTATTCCAAAATCGTTATTATAGACAAGATAATAGTCCCATTCCTTAATTCTTAGTGCACCTGCTTTGATGGCCTTACGGTCATAAACTTTAACCGGTTGTGTTGCATAGCCGGATTGGCTTAAATAACCTTTTGGATCAAGTAAACTCCCTGGATCAAGTTTTATTTGCTTCATTGCACCAACCTCGTATTCCACACCTCTCATGCCTTCCTTCTATCCTGAAGTCGAAGTACCTTATAAAAATTTAGGTATTTTTCATCTGCTCGGCAAGGCGGGTTATATTGTCCTCAGCGATTCGCGACTGGCTTTCACTGGAGCCGGTTATCTTTTTTAGGATAAATCTCTCCATGAAATTCATCTTATCATAATTGCATTCTCCCCCGAAAGATTCCTTTGCAACAGCAACGGCCAACAACTCATTGGGGAAGGAGGATTCCAGCTGCTTCCGCGCATCATCTCCGTCTGCTATTCCACAGATAAAAAGTCCCACCTTTTTCTTTTTAAGGATATCGAGATTGTCTGAACAGAAACGCATTGCTGGCTTTCGGATTTTCCCAGCATAGATCGAACCGCCGATGATAACCTTATCATATCCCAAGAGATCGGGGTGACCATCGCTTAAATCACAGATATCAGCTTTTTCATCGAGATTTTTTGCAAGAATCTCGGCGCATGTTTTCGTAAACCCGTATTTGGTTGCATATACGATCAACGTACTCATTTATAAAACCTCCATACAACGATTCGTCAATGTGCTTTCGATTGACGTCAAATATACTTTCTTTTTTATTCACGGCTTTGTGTTCAGCCCCTCGTCAAGCCTTTCATTGTGAATTCCATGAGGTAATCCAAAACCTGAGGAAAATCCAGTTACACCGCCAGTCTGGTCGTAGGAAGCCGCAATTCCGGCAAAATGGAAGCCATGGTTATTGTATATTATTAATATCTACAGGTCCTTGGTTAATCAAAGCATGTACTATTTGCTCTTGATTTTCTGTGTCTGCATATAATGTAGCATTACAAAAATAGTTGTTTTCTTCCCAAAAATAAGTAATAGCAGAATATGTTTCGTCATCATCAATTTCATTTTCATATTTTTGATAGATTGCTGTCTTATATACTTCCTTTCCCCTTATGTTCATTTGTCCGACCTTAATTGTATCATGACTACCGCTTATCATATTCGCTTCAAAATAACCGTTGTTTTTTATGCTCTCATATATATTCTTATCTTTCAACAGTTCAAATTCACAAAGATCATCTTTTCGTTCTCCAAGTTGAATATACACTGTTCTTAAACAAGGTGTATTTGCATTATATATTATGTTACTTTTTGTACTTACATCTGCTAATTTTGCATGATATCCCTCAACAGGCTGTAATGAAAACTTAGGCACAAAACCAAGTATTTTTATTGCCTTATGTAAATCCCCTGTATCATATATCCTGGAGCTAATACTTGAGTTTTTATAGTTAACATTTGTTATCTCGTCAGCATGTTTCATCGCTGCAACTATCTTGAGCATTTCTTTATCAGAAAACGGTTCACCTGAAAACGGATTACTGGAAAGAGAGGTGTATTGAGAAAGTGTATATTGTACCCCCTCATTTTCCCAAACGTACTCAATTTTATTTACCTTTTCATTATTTTCAGGCCCATACATAGTTGATATTTTTAAAACATTTTGACTTTCTATAACAAGGCTTTCCCCTTGCTTATACTTATTATTGCTGCCTTCTTCATTTAAATCTACTGTTTTTCCCTCACTTAGCTTCACAAATAAATCCTTATCTTCTGCTGCCTCGGGAATTGCTCTTAATTCAATATTAATGATCGACTGCCGACTTTTATATGAAATATCTACCATTTTTTCTTTCACACGTACTTTTGCCGTAGAAAATCCATATGATTCAGGTATGTAATCCGGCGCTTTATATTTTAATTCTGTCAATACACTATTGATATCACTATAAACTCTGGAATCATTATCAAAAATATCTTTAAGAACGATAGAATCCTCACTAACGATAAGCTCGGCATCTGATGCCGTTGCTACAGTTTCAGCTTCTTTTGTTTGATTCGAATGATCTATTATTTCATCTGCACTTTTCTCAATAACCGCATTATTTGAAATAATATCCTGCGGGATACTGCGAGTCACCTCTGAGGCATTGGTCAATGCAATCATTCCTATCAATCCATAGCATACAGCCGCTACTACTGATATTTTTTTATAGGACCCTTTTTTGAAATTTTTTATCATTTTGATACGCTTCTCGAGATTATTTTTATGTTCATTAAAATGCAAAAAGTACAATAGATTTGGTGCACTTTGGGCTAATGAATAATATTTCAGCATTTCTATAATTGTCATTCCGTATGATACTGCCTGCTCTTCACCGATAATTTCCAGTACATATGCATCACATGCTAATTCTCTATCTATTTTCATTTTATTAATTGAAACCCACACAAGAGGGTTAAACCAATGGACAGACAGTGCGGCTATGCTTATGATATTCCATATTTGATCTTTTCTTTTGAAATGAGCCAGCTCGTGCAGCAGCATGTGCGCGAGTTCGTCCTCGCTTATGTTCTCTATTAAGCTTTTCGGAAAGTAGATGCACGGATTGATCACTCCGGCTATGCATGGGCTTTTTAAGTTATTCCCAGCGTATATAGATATTTGCTTTTCTACTCCTATTTTTCTTCTAAACTCATCCATCAGGCATGTAAGCCGTTTATCCTCTACTATTTTAAAGAGCTTCTCTTTTGCTTTCATTTTTGAGATAGAAATGATTATATAGGTTACCATCGTTGCAAATCCTATCGCCCAGATCAAAAATATTATTTTAAAAATGATTACGCCCATGTTATTTTTTTCTGTTTCATTATTGATCCCATTATTATATTCTAGATTGCTATTTAATTCTTTGGGATCTATATTGGGAGAGTTATTTACTTCTTGATTTCGATATAATTCTTGAAGCTCCCCGTCTTTTTCTACGTTTCCGTCTGCATTATCATTTGTTTCATATTGAACAAATGAGTTTAATGTCTCAAACTGAAATATATTAAATATGCTTAAGTCGCTTTCCGGTAAGAAAGGCACTACTAATCGTACGAGTACAATAAACCAGAGTGCATAATGAAATCGTGCACTTATCTTATTACTTAGAACTTTTTTAATAAGAATTATCATGATTATTATAATGCTTGCCATCAACGATGAATGTATCATCCCTAAAAAAACACTGTTAATTATAATCATCAAAAACCCACCCTTTGATTGAACTGTTTTTCGCCTTCCTATTTTAGATTGTTTCCATCTTTTTTCTTCTTCTCCTGCAGTATCATTTGAAGCTTTTCTATCTCATTCTCTGATAGATGTGCTTCTTCTAAAAAGTTTGATACCAGAGTGCCAACTGCTCCGTTAAACACTCTTTCTAAAAAGAATTCGCTCTCCTCTTTTATACATTCCTCCTTTGAGATTAAAGGATAGTAGTGATACCACCTTCCTTCTTTTTTATATCCAAGTACTCCTTTTTTTAAGAGTCTGTTGATGAATGTCTTTATGGTTTGTTGTGTCCAATTTACTTCGTCAGCTAATAATGCTATTATTTTGTCTGATGTAACTGGACCGTGCTCCCATATAATCTTCATTACTTCCCACTCTGATTCTGATATTTTTGAAATCTTCTCCAAAGTATTACCCCCAATCAATCATTTATTTAATATAAGCTGCAGACTAAGCTGCAGCTTATATTGAAATCAACTTCATTTGTATATTAATGTTTACAAGTGTAATTCAATATTTACAATTTACGCTTGTAATTTGAATTTGTCAAGAGATTATTCATCAACAGTAACGATAATTGTGGATTCTGCTTTGATACCATCTTCTTGATAGGTTACAGTTATATTTACTTTACCTTCCTCTTTACCGCTGTGGAGTATAAAATCATCATCATCATCATCAACATAGGCAACGTTTTTATCTTCTGTCTTATAATTACAGTCTTCTGTTACTTTTTCTTTTGTTCCATCAGTATAGTACGCATAAACTTCTATTTCACTGCCTTCCTCATCCAGCCCGTCAATTTTTTCAGTGGAAGGTGTTGCAACAATTTTTGTTAGTTTTACTTCTTCACCATTATCATCAACTGAAACAGTAATCGTATCTTGTACTTTTTTATATTTTACAGTGATCTCTGCTTTGCCTTCATATTTCCCGCTGCAAAGTTTATAATCATCTTCTTCCACATATGCAACGCGTTGGTTTTCCGATTTAAATTCACAATCCTCTGTTACATTTTTCGTTGTTCCGTCAGAATAGTAAGCAATTACAGTAACTTCATTCGAAGTTTTCTTTAACCCCTTGATTGTTGCAGTATCGGGTGTAGCAACTATTTTATTTACTGTTAAGCCTTGATCATCAGAATTATCTTTCCTATCTTTATCTGCATCTACATTTGTATCTGCATCTTGGTCTACATATATTTTTTCTATAAATGTATTCGTGTTGTCTTTATAGTAAACATATAGTAAATCCCCTTCTTCAAGTTCATCAGCATCAAGCTTCGTATTTTTACCATTGTCAATCGCTATAATTTCTACGTCATCGTCACTGTCCATCAATATTGCTTTTGTTTTGCCACTAGAATCTTTAAGAGTATACTCATCACCGTCAATGGATACGATAACCCCCTTGACATCAGCAGAATCCGCTTTTGGTACTTGTTCCTGTCCGTCTTGCCAATCTTCCGGTGTCTCTGTTGCCATTAATCTTGAATTAATATATTCTATTGTAGTGTCATCATCTTCTGCATCAATGGTAACGTCATCCGGACTGATAATGATAAGGCCGTTATGATAGAACGCATTCATATCCAACGCATCTGCTATGTATTTTATCGGGATATAGGTTCTGCTATTTGATATGACTGCTGCTACTTCCATTTCGACTTCTTTTTCATTTACAAACATGGTCTTATCACCAATTGTAAGCTCTAGTTCGGCATCTCCCAACTCAATTGCAACGGTACGCTTGTCTGAGTTATAATTAACATCTGCTCCAAGCGCTTCAGACACAAATCTCAGCGGCACCATCGTTCTATCATCTGTTATATACGGTGTTACCTTAGAATTTGTACTGTCTATATTTTGGAGTGTACCATTAACTAAAGCTTTACTGCACCCTACCTTAATCGCTATAACATCGGATACCAGATCCGAATCATATGCAGCCGCATTTACACTTGATATTGGTACCCCCGCTGTAAGTACCAAAGCTGTTAAAAAACATAAAAATCTCTTACCCGTTTTCATAAATATCTCTCCCTTTTCATTTAGTTTAGTGAAATTAATTTTATTTGCTTGCCGGCGTTTACGAATGTAATCTCAAATTCAGTTTACATGTGTAATTTTAAATTGTCAAGTATTTTATATTTTTTAATAAGATGCCACTTGACGCTGGAAGAGCCTTAGCGGAATTTATATTCTGCATTAATGCCAAAAGCCGGCATGGGCAATCTCTGCCTGCCGGCTTTTATACTGTTTTATAACCCTCCTATGCCCGAAGGAATAGAGCCAGCGCAGGTCCTAACATTATGATAAAAATACCAAGCGCCTTTACTATTTTAGCTGTCTTTTTAATACCCCATTTATCAAAAGACTCGGGCGTTGCGAACGGAAAGAGCAGAAGGGTCACACCCAGCAGAATAAATCCCGCAGCCAGCAAAACTGCCAATAATCTATGTGAGCTCATGATCGCGTCCACAATTGCCCCTGACAAAATGAGTCCCAACGACAAGAAAATGCTCACATAGAAATATGGCTTACTCTTCATGAAGTGATTATAAAATGAGGATGCTTTTTTCATGCATTCTTCGCTGCAGCATATTTGACTATTATTATTCGTAATTATAATAGTATAAGGCACTTCAATTTTCTTATTGCAATAAATACATTGATCCATTTTATAACGGCCTCCATTTTGCAAACTTTCGAGAATTATTCTGACTGCTGCCGGGTGTCTTGTAATACTGTTCAAAAAATATAGTAACAGCATAATATATAACTGGTATCTCTTTATTTTATCAATCGTGTAACAAAATACAGTCTATACAAGATTTGTTTCCATAAGAGGGCTATAATTGTATATAATGGCAATAGTGAGGTGTTTTACATATGAGAGTGTTGATTGTTGAAGATGATTTCAGAATACTGCGGCTTATTGCCGACTATTTCAAGGACAGCGGGTTCGAGGTCGTAGAAGCTGGGGATGGAGCAAAAGCACTGCTTGAATTTGGAATACATAATGTGGATATAGTGATACTTGATATAATGCTTCCGACACTTGACGGCTGGGAGGTGTGCAAAAATATCAGGTTATACTCCAACGTTCCTATAATCATCCTTACTGCCAAAAATAGCGAGACCGACAACCTGAAAGGATTTGAACTTGGCGCTGATGATTACATTACAAAGCCTTTCAATCCAAAAGTACTTGTCGCAAAAGCAAAGGCTCTACTGAAGAGAGCTGAGACCGATGCAGATTCAAATGAAAAGCTGCTGTATATAGACAAAGGCTTCTATATCGAAACACCGTCCCATAAGGCCATGCTGGATAACACGCTGTTAAACCTGACAACGACCGAATATTCGTTATTGCTGTGCCTTGCAAGAAATAACGGAATCGTTCTGACACGTGACGTTATCCTGGACAAAGTGTGGGGCATAAACTACTTTGGCGTACTTAGGGTTGTAGATATTAATATAAACAGGCTCAGAGAAAAGCTGCGTGATCGTTCATCTTGCATACAGACCGTGCGCGGCGTTGGCTACAGGTTTGAGATCCCTAAGATGGAAGAAACACCTGTGGATAATTTAGGGTGAGTATATGACCAGAAGTATCTTTTTTAAGCTGTTTGTCATTATGGTTGTCGGGATATCTATTTTTATCGGAAGCATGATGCTGGTCCAGACGACTTTTTTCACACAGTATTATATCTATAAAAAATCGGTGGCCATAAAAGACACTCTGAAAGACTTACCGGTAAAAAATTCTGACTATACCGGCAGTTATGCTCAATCGATTATGAGTTATTTTATACTTAACAATGGCGGATCGATGACAATATTTATCAAACAGCCGATAATTCAAGGTAATGACGAGAATACAGGCAGCGATCAGGGGAAAAGCAGTGAACCAACGAATGCCTTCTATTTTTCAAGCTCAATCCAAACTGATGAACGTTCGTCAGATACAATAAATCAATCGTCTGTCGATATAAGCTCGACGGTTACTGACTCTGAATTCATAAAGTCTCAGATCCGCTACAGCAGCGAGATTTACGAGCGGGAGAAGGAGCTGTTGGATTCTGGCCGGAGTTATCTTTACGAGGCCCACGACGGCAACGACGTCCGTTATATTATCTCCGTTACCGCGATACCCGGAGATGAATCCACCAGAGGGCTTTTCGTCACATTTTCATCCCTTCAGCCTGTCCTCGAGGCGGCGAGCGTTATCAATGACTACTATGTTATCTTTTTCATTGCGGCTCTTGTGCTGGTCGTCGCGCTTTCATTTGCATTTTCAAGACAGCTAGCAAAGCCTCTTATACATTTAAATGATGTCTCGTCAAGAATTGCGGAGCTTGATTTCACAAAGGAGTGTAATATAAAATCCAGAGACGAGCTTGGAAATCTGTCAAAAACCATAAACAAGCTTGCCGGTAACATAAAATCGTATATTGTCAGACTTAATGAGACAAATGCCAGCCTTCAGCAGGAGCTGCGGAGAGAGCGGGAGCTTGATGTCATGCGCAATGAATTTGTAGCTGGAGCTTCTCACGAGCTAAAAACACCGATAACCGTTATTCAGGGCTACCTGCATGGCTTGCAGGACAAGATGGATAAGGGCGAACCCGTTGATGATTATTTTGAAATTATCAATGACGAAACGCAAAGAATGAGCACACTCATATCGGATATGCTGGAGCTGTCAAGATTGGATTCCGGCAAGGTTGAATTGCAGCTTGAACCGTTATCGATCAGCCGCCTTATATCCTATGTGCTGAGAAAATTATACCCGAAGATCAACGAAAAACAGCTTAAGATAATAAAAGGAGAAGCGGATGACAGCGTGCTTGCATTCGGTGACAGCTCGAGGATAGAGCAAGTCTTATTCAACCTTTTAAGCAATGCAATAAATTACAACCATTATAATGGCGTTATCAAAATCGAAATAATAATATTAGAGGGCAGACAGGTAATAGAGATTGAAAACAGCGGTCCGCATATTCCCGACGAGGATCTTGATAGGATATGGGATAAATTCTACAGGGTCGATAAATCAAGGAGTAAGCTTTTGGGAGGAACTGGCCTCGGACTTTCGATAACGAAAAAAATTCTTGAGCTGCACAATTGTGATTTTGGAGTTTTCAATACGTCCATAGGCGTCAAGTTTTATTTTGCATTGGAAAATTTCGAACAGAAAATGTCCTATGATTTGTTGAAATAGAGGATATGGTTACGTCTGTTCTCCTATCCAGCCATTTTATTTCTGCTTCCATTTTGAACTGACTGGTTAATGCATCTATAGCGGCGTATGCAAAGGATACTATGCCAGTATCGAATAGTACGCATAGCATTAACAGACAAAGCGTTATAAATCCCTGTCGTTTTATACTCATCATGTAATCTGATGATATTTGAAGAAACGGTATGCAAGCGGTGCCAGCAGTATACATACAGCGGCAGCGAAAAGTGGCAGCACCACATATGCCCCGAAAATCAGCCCGAACAGTTCATATTGTATAATGTTGATCACAGACCCGAAGTTCATCATTTGGACCGGCAGGAGCCGGAAAAGATTATACAGTACGATACGGTCGCTGGAAACAGATAGAAATGTCGGAGCAACAAGCAGCAAGGTGACAGGTATGATGACTCGATAAGCTGATTTTAATTTAGCTGATAAAAGCATCGTAATTGCCGCAGTCATAAGGCAGGCGAAAAAGCCGCTGACAGATACCATCCATGCGGTTTGTCCCATGGTTACAGGGTAAGGAGACATGGGATAGAATAGCTGAAGCGGAGCGTTTCGTCCGTCTAAGCCGAAGGTAAGCATGGAAATGGAATAAGTGATCAAAGTAAGTACAAGATAGATCGCCGCCGACAGGGAAAAGCCTGTAAAAAGTTTTGCCTGTATGATCCTTCTCTTTCCATGCTTGGAGGTAAGGATGATTTGGTCGACCCCGGTGGCATATTCACCCGAAAAAATCGGAGCGATACAGACCGCCAATATAAATGCGGCCATGAGGCCATTTGTGTACATGATGCAAAAAAAGCGCGTGTAGCCTTCTGTATAAGAAAAAGCAAAGGGAGTTTTTATCTCACTATCCAAAGCAAGCATTTTCTCTTTTGCCGTACGGCTCATACCGGTTTCTTCCACAGTCTGTACCTGCTTATCTCGGCGCACGATATAAAACCGTTGGGCTTGTTCCTCAGTCAGCGTCTGAAAATCGTCTACATTAAAACGATGAGCCTGCGTGCTTAACATCTGACGGCTAATATTGTAGATTTCATTGTAACGACGCGCGAAGGCTTGGTACTCCGGTGCATCAAAATAATAGTCCCTTGAGGGAATTTTTTCAAAGGCCTGTGACGCCTCCATAATCAACCCAGAATCGATTTCCCGACCAGCAAGAGTACGCGCGTATGCCCTGTCCTTAATCATTGCCTCATAATAGGATTCATATTTTTCACCGTTCACATAGTTACCACCGTACAACGTGCCCCAAACACTGAGGACACAGGCTATGATTGCCAGCAGCAGTGCAACCGTTACACTTTTTTTTAATAATATCTTTTTGTATTCATAACCGACCAGTCTCCAGAAGCTTCTCAATGCTCACTCACCTCACTGAAATAATATAGATAAAGATCCTCCAGCACAGCCTGCGCAGCAGACGCCAAATCACAGGGCTTTTCCTCGCATATCAGTCGCAGGAATACATTGTCACTCTCCTGCCGGAAATTGATTATAGTGTGCTTCTCACACAAGTCATTGGCCGTTGTCTGTGGCACAGTGCATTCCCAGACCATTCCTTTCATTGGCCCGATGATTTCTTCCAATGTCCCCTGATGAAGAAGCAGGCCGTCTTTCATTACAAGAATCGTATCGGCAATGTGTTCCACATCGGAAACGATATGAGTGGACAGCAGCACGATGCGATCTGCGCCAAGACGAGAAATCAGATTGCGAAAACGTACCCGCTCCTTTGGATCGAGACCGGCTGTCGGTTCATCCAAAATCAATATCTTCGGATCGCTCAGCAAGGATTGTGCAATGCCTAGTCTCTGTTTCATTCCGCCGGAAAAGGTCTTGATCTTTTTTTTCACCTCCTTTTCAAGAGAAACCAGCTCCAGCAGCTCCCGCGATTTTCGTAGTGCCAGGTCCTTGGGCATCCCTTTCAGGGCTGCTATGTAAAGCATAAAATCAAGTGCCGAAAAATCCGGATAGTAGCCGAATTCCTGCGGCAAATATCCCAATACATTGCGGTAATCTTCACTATTCACATCAATTCCGTTATAATTAATGGTTCCGGAGGTCGGCGACAGCACACCGCACATCATGCGCATCAGCGTTGTTTTACCCGCGCCGTTTGCGCCTAAAAGACCGTACACTCCCTGGTGAAGGATAAGGGAAATCCGATCGCATGCCATTTTATTTCCATAGTTTTTTGTTACTTGATTTAGAGTAATCTCCATGTTCTATCCCCCTTGCAGAATCAAAACAACCGTCATGATAGAATCATAACATCTTAACTTGTAGTTATTGTTTCATTTTTATATCTATTTTGTAACAGAATACTGAGGGTTTATTTCCTAAAACAAGAGCTTTTCACCATTTCTACGTGAAAAACTCTTGAATCTTCTGCTATTTAATTGCTATGGGTCGGATAATTGATTTTACTCTTCTACATAGCTGTTGGATGTGTCAAGACCTATCATATTAGGGCTCCCGCTATTCATTGAAGTCTAGGCGGACAAGCTCCAAAAGTTCGTTCAGCGCCGCTTCCTCATCAATGCCATCCGCCGAGATCGTCACGTCCGCTCCTTTAGAGACACCCAGTGCCAATACCGCCATTATGGATTTCCCATTAATTCTCTTATCACCCTTCTGAAGCATAACCTCAGATTTGAATTTCGCTGCTGTCTTTACGAACAAAGACGCCGGCCTTGCATGTAGTCCAGTATCGTTGGTTATTGTAATCATCTTTGATATCATCTTTGCATCCTCCTTATATAAGACCCCAATTGATCCTCCAGCATCATCCTATGTGCCTTAAAGATTTGGGTCTTGCCCTCATTGAACGCCTGCTACCTCATCATGTGTTTTAAAATAGCGTTCCATTACCGCATGATTCTGGGGTGCCATAAGATCGCGTCCCAAGTCTACCGTCAGACGGTAAATTAAAGCCTGGGCTGAGCTGATTAGTTCAAG
>JAQSXG010000060.1 GCA_029256785.1 Neobacillus sp. | reverse complement strand
GACAAACCCATTAAAACACCAATGGCATACAATGTCATCGCTTTTTCTACAGAAAAAGTTGCTCAAAAATTCATCTCTGAAAATAACGGGAAACTACTAACCTTTGATGAACTTCATAATCATTCTTGGGAACGTAATGAAGAAATGATGAAAGAAATGAAAGAAATGATGAATAGTGGAATGGGACATTCCAAGGATAGCCACTAGGGGAGATAGGAACAAAGGGACAGTCATTCTTGATTGTCTTTTTGCTTGAAAGGAAGTTGGGGATGAGAAATTTATGGTGGAATGAATGGAAGACAATGACCAGACAACGATCTTATTATAGTACATTGCTGCTGTGGGTCGTTGTTTTTTCGCTATTGTTTTTATTAGTAAGAAATACAGAAGGGATATCAGGATTTACGAATGTAACAGGAACAATGATAAATATTCTCCTTTATCTTTTACCTCTTTTTATGATGATTATTGGATCGTTTTCAATTGCAAATGAAATGGAAAATGGTCAATGGAACCTCCTTTGTACCTATCCAATAAGTATTCTATCGTATATAGTAGGAAAGTTTGCGGGATTACTGACTGCACAGGCTGTAGTTTTCAGCTTTAGCTTTGGGATAAGTATGGCGATTGGTTTAATAGCTGGAATTCAGCTAAACTTACAATGGCTAATGGGTATTTACCTTTTTTCGTTTCTGTTAATCTATTTCTTTTTAATACTAGGTATTTTTATCGGGACTCTCGTAAAAACAAGATGGAAAGCGTTGATGATTTCAGTAATCTCTTGGTTCTTCTTAATTATGATTTGGCCAACCGCTTTAATTGCTTTGTTAAACTTGGTTCCATATACCCTGATTGAGCCGTTAATGAAAATAGCGATGTACCTAAATCCAGCTGAGTTTTTGCGGGTATTTTTAATGATTAAATGGGATAGTGGGGCAATCTTCGGGCAATCGTATGATGCAGTGGTCCAGCTTATCCAATCTGAAACTGGTTGGCTTATCCTGATTGGGTATATGGTGGCCTTTTTAGTGACGATGTTTTCACTATCATTACTAAGTCTAAATAGGAGTAGAATGCGATGACTCGACTGGAAGTAAGTAGTGTATCAAAACGATTTAAAAAAAAGACGGCACTCCAACCTTTTTCAATTAAAGTGGATGCTGGGGAGTGTATTGCCTTATGTGGAGGAAATGGTGCTGGGAAAAGTACATTGCTACATATAATTGCCGGAATCTCCGATCCAGGCGAAGGGACTGTTAGGATTGATGGGAACGATTTAAAAATCAATCGAAATAAGTATGTTTCCTCTTTAGGATATATGCCCGATGAATTTTTTGCTCAAGAAACAATGACTGTCACTGAGTTCCTAACCTTTTATGGGACGTTTCGTAAGGTAGGGCAATCACGTATTAAAGAAGTCATTCAACTCCTTGGCTTGGAGGAAAAAAGGAATACGATGGTTAAATACTTATCAAAAGGAATGAGGCAACGGCTTTTATTTGGTCAGGCATGGGTTGCTAACCCAGCTGTTCTAATTCTTGATGAACCGACAAATGGCCTTGACCCATATTGGATCAATAGGTTTATTGACCTTTTAAAAAAAATAAAAAATAATGGAACAACGATTCTTTTTTCAACACATATGATGGACGTCGCTGCAGAGGTCGCAGACCAAGTGGTATATATGGAGAACGGCTGTCTGCTAGAAATTATAAAAAACGATCACGTTAGTCCGAACGAATTTATGATCGCTTTGTTAAACCGATATCGGCAAGAGGAAAAAGTGGAAACAACTATGGTTTAATAGTGGTATATGAAAGAAAGGTGGGGGAAAACGGATGTCCTACCGTAGGTTAAAAATCATTGCAATATTATTACCACCCTTGCTTATTGGTGGCTTTGAATTAATTAGGCATAGTGTCTTACTCGACAATTTATCGATGGATGTAGGAAATTATTTAATAACGATTTTAACGCTAATTATATCCTACGTATTTACGACTTGGATGTTCAAAACCATTGAAGAAAATAATCAGCGACTTACGGCGGAGCGAGAAATGCGGGCTGTCTATGAAGAACGAGAAAGGTTAGCAAAGGAGTTACATGATAATATTGCCCAAACATTATTTTTGTTAAAGGTAAACTTAAAAAAAGGGAAAGTAAATGAAGCTAGTGGTCTTGTTGGTTCAATTGATGCTAATGTTCGCCAGGCGATATATAACTTGCGAATGAATCCTTCTGAGATGATTTCCTTTTCAAAGCGGGTCGAGACTTGGTTGAATGAGTGGAGTACCGTGTCAGGGATCGAAACAAAGGTTGTAATGGAGAATATAGATGGGTTATTTAGCCCATCAGAAGAGGTTCAGTTATTTGGTATCATTCAAGAGGCTTTTACAAATATTCGGAAACACTCTGAAGCAAAATCCGCTGTTTTGCTGGTAAGCTTGAAACCTCAAGGGTGGGAAATGGTAATTAAAGATGATGGAAAGGGTTTTTCGACAGACGCAATCAGGTTAAATCAATATGGTTTAGCAATGTTGAAAGAGCGAGTTGATAAGATAGGTGCTGTCCTTTACCTTTCCTCAGAAAGGAACCAAGGGACGAAACTGACGATAAAAGGAAGTGATATCCATGCTGCCTTATAGAGTTCTAATCGCAGATGATCATCCACATGCTCGTCAAGCAATAAAAGAAATACTCGAAGATGACAGCTGTTTTACTATTGTTGGTCAAGCGAAAAATGGCAAGGAGGCGATTCAACAGTGTGAGGAATTTCTTCCAGATATCTTATTAATCGATATTCAAATGCCAATTATGGATGGCCTTGAGGCAACGAAAATTATCAAAGAAAAATATCCGTTTATTAAAGTGATTATATTAAGTGTTTCAGATCATGTAGGCGATTTATTTACTGCGATTCAATATGGTGCCCAAGGGTATTTGTTAAAAAATATGGACCCTGATGATTGGCTTCAATACCTTCATTCAATTGTTGATGGTACGACAGAGGCTACGAGAGATTTAGCTGGTAAGCTCCTTTACCAATTTAGAGAGCGTGATATACAAAATACCCCTGCAATGAATTCTCTAACACCAAGGGAAAAGGAAATACTTCAATTAATCTCAGAAGGAAGGACAAATAAACAAATTGCTGAAGCATTGTTTATTGCGGAGAATACCGTGAAAAACCATGTGAAGCATCTATTAGAAAAGTTGAACCTTAACAACAGAGTACAGCTTGCTTCCTATGCTGTTAAATACATACCCAATTAGAAAGAGAATGAAGAAGGACTCGAAATCCTTCTTTTTCTTATGTTCTCGTAAAAAAGAGCCGGTTTACCTTTTAGGCTTGCAGTAGACGTTTAATAATTTATTTCATTTATATTAAAATGATTGACATTCAAATGCCTGTTTGAATATCATATAATCAAACGAATATTTGAATGAGGGTGTGATAAAGTGAAAGAACGCGATATTTGCGAGATTACTTGTGTTGATGATGAAAAAACGGTCCGAGTACAGCCGCTCATAGAAAAAGCGAATATCTTTGATGTTACAAAGCTTTTCAAGGCACTATCCGATGAAACAAGAATGAAGATTGCATATGCATTGACACTGGAGGAAGAACTTTGCGTGTGCGATGTCGCGACCATTGTTGGGGCTACGACAGCAACAGCCTCGCATCATCTACGTCATTTAAAAAGCTTAGGACTGGCTAAATACCGTAAAGAGGGGAAGCTTGCGTATTATTCCCTTGATGATGATCATGTTAAACAACTCATTCATATTGCATTTGAACATCAGGAAGAGGTGGCCGAGCGTGGGTGATACTTTAGAAAAACAAGTATATCGTGTTCAGGGCTTTTCCTGAACGAGCTGTGCCGCTAAGTTCGAAAAGAACGTACAGCACCTGGATGGTGTTGTAGACGCAAAGGTAAACTTTGGTGCATCAAAACTAACAGTCTATGGAAACACAACAATAGAAGATTTACATGAGGCAGGTGCATTTGAAAAACTTACGATCTACCCTGAAAAAGAAAAGCAGCCTATCGTAAAAAAAGAGCCAATATGGAAACGCTACGGATTCCTGGGTCTCTCACTGTTATTTCTATTTACTGGTTATCTGTTTGACAACAATCTATTGTTTGCAGCTTCTATCATTTTAGGGGGATTTCCGTTATTTACAACCGGTATAAAAAATTTACTACGACTTGATTTTGATATGAAAACGCTGATGACGATTGCAATAATCGGCGCAGCCATTATCGGTGAATGGGGTGAAGGAGCGGTTGTTGTCATTCTGTTTGCCATAAGTGAAGTGCTTGAGAGCTACTCAATGGAAAAAGCACGAGCGTCCATTCGTTCACTAATGGAAATGGCTCCAAAAGAAGCACTCGTAATTCGGAATGGAAAAGAGCTACTCTTAAAAGCAGAGGATATCGAAGTTGGCGATATTATGATTGTTAAGCCAGGGCAGATGCTTGCAATGGATGGTGTGATTGTTGAAGGGATTAGCTCTATCAATCAGGCAGCCATTACCGGCGAATCGGTTCCCGTTGAAAAGTGTGTCAACGATGAAGTTTTTGCAGGAACCCTGAATGTAGAAGGATTTTTAAAGGTAAACGTTACAAAAATGGCGGATGATACGACGATTGCAAAAATCATTCATTTAGTAGAAGAAGCACAAGGAGAAAAGGCACCTTCCCAGCGGTTTGTTGATAAATTTGCAAAGTATTATACTCCTGTAATCATTGTGATTGCCTTAGTTGTCGCCGTCATCCCGCCACTTTTCTTTATGGCCGATTGGAGTGAATGGATCTATCAAGGGCTAGCTGTCTTAGTTGTTGGGTGCCCATGTGCATTGGTCATTTCTACCCCAGTTTCCATTGTAACGGCCATCGGTAATGCAGCAAGAAACGGCGTATTGATAAAAGGCGGAAGTTTCCTTGAAGAGGCAGGAGCAATTAAAGCAATAGCCTTTGATAAAACAGGGACATTGACAAAAGGAGTCCCGGCCATGACAGATTTTATTAATCTGAGTGGTGAGGAGAATCTCTTAAACCTTGTTGCTGCATTAGAAAATAAGTCACAGCACCCCTTGGCTTCAAGCATTCTAAGATGTGCCAGTGATTATCAGGAAATTGTGGTTGATCAGTTTACCTCGATAATAGGTAAGGGAATTAAAGGACAAATAAATGGAACAGAATATCGAGTTGGGAATGCGAAACTATTCGATTCGATTCCCCATGACATAATGAAACAAATCACTACCCTTCAGAATCAGGGGAAAACGGTGATGATAATCGGGAAGGAACAGGTAATTATCGGGTTAATTGCTGTTGCTGATGAGGTTAGGGAAAGCAGCCGCAAAGTAATTGAGCGTCTCCATCATCTAGGAATCAAACAAACCGTCATGTTGACGGGGGATAATCAGGCAACTGCGAGAGCAATCAGTCGCCAAACTGGTGTAAAGTCATATGAGGCAGAGTTACTGCCGGAGAATAAATTGGTTAAGATAAAAAATCTTAAGGATGAGTATGGAAGAGTGGCAATGGTTGGCGACGGGGTGAATGATGCACCTGCACTCGCATCGGCTACAGTCGGGATTGCAATGGGCGGGGCAGGTACGGACACTGCACTCGAAACTGCCGACATTGCTTTAATGAACGACGATTTAACCAAACTTCCGTTTACGATAAAACTAAGCCGAAAAACCTTACAAATCATCAAACAGAATATTACACTATCACTTGGAATCAAGCTTTTAGCGCTCCTACTAGTCGTACCAGGCTGGCTCACCCTGTGGATTGCGATATTTGCTGATATGGGTGTAACCTTACTCGTCACCCTAAACGCCCTCCGGTTATTAGGTGTGAAAGATTCTGTATAAGTAATGCATCGTTAGGAGCGAAAGGAAAAAACTATTATAGATAACCGATAGAGCAAAAGCTCTTTTGGGGGAGGAATTTTTTATGGGACATCATCATGGACACTCACATGGTCATTCGCATGGACACTCTCATGGCCATTCACATACAGGAAATAAAAAAGCATTATTTACTGCCTTTCTTTTGATAGCTGCCTTCATGGTAGTCGAGGTGATTGGTGGCCTTTTAACAAATAGCTTGGCCCTATTATCTGATGCAGGGCATATGCTCAGTGATGCGGCTGCACTAGGATTAAGTTTTTTTGCAATAAAGCTTGGCGAGAAACAGGTATCACAAGAAAAAACCTATGGATATAAACGGTTTGAAATTATTGCAGCCGCATTAAATGGACTAACACTCATTGCAATTTCTGTCTATATATTCTATGAGGCATTCCAGCGCTTCTTCGCCCCTCCGGAAGTTCAGAGTACAGGTATGTTGATTATTTCATCGATTGGGCTAGTGGTAAATATTATCGCTGCTTGGATATTAATGGGAGGCGACAAGGATGATAACCTCAATGTTCGAAGTGCTTTCCTACACGTACTAGGTGACATGCTTGGTTCAGTTGGAGCAATTGTCGCTGCATTATTGATTATGTTCTTCGGTTGGACGTTAGCCGATCCAATTGCTAGTGTGATTGTCGCTGTGCTGATTATCATCAGTGGAATTAGAGTCACAAAAGATTCCTTTCACATTCTAATGGAAGGCGCTCCTTCACAAATCAATAGTGACCAGGTAAAAGCTGCGCTTTGCGAAATTGCAGCGGTGAAGGAAGTCCATGATTTGCATATTTGGACAATTACCTCAGGGTATCCAGTATTAAGTTGCCATATTACAATCGCTGATGATGCAGTGAACGATGAAGTCCTACATCAAGCGCAGAAAATACTGCATGATGATTTCCACGTTGAGCACAGTACCATTCAAGTAGAAAAAGCCGGTCCCGGATGCCCGAGTCCGCACGGAACTTGTAACTAGGTGAGATAAAAGCCTGAAAAGTATCGCTAATTAAACATTTTCATTGCAATTTGTTGTATATATTTCTAAAATGAATAACAGAAATGAATGATTGAGGTGTCCCCAATTGGAAATGGTTATTAGGTACTTATCGGCACTTATTCTGCCAGGGCTACTCGTTCTGCTTTTTACTCGGGTCACTTATAATCGAATTATTGGACTTGTGTTAACGGTGGGACTCATTGCTGCCTCTGCTTTTAAAGGATATACGAATACAATCCCGCTAATTATTGTAGATGCCTTTTCACTAACTGCTGGCTTCTGGCTAGCTGCAAAAATGAAGCAAAGAGCTATAAAAAAAAGTTAAGATTAAAGGTCTGCCAATATATTGGTAGACCTTTTTGTATGTTTATTTTTGTAAAAAGTGGCTTCATTATGCAAAAAAACGAATGTTCGTTCGCATATTAGTGGTTTGTTTTTATGTAATTGTGTTAAAATGGTAATAGTTAATATAATAGAATACATATACCCACTGTCATCCCGGACACCAGCCAAATATTAAAGCTGAAGAGTGCCGGAACGATCCCTAAATACAGGAGGAAAATCTCTGTGAAGGACCAATTTGAATTAGTTTCGAAATACTCGCCACAAGGTGATCAGCCAGAAGCGATTCGCCAATTAGTAGATGGTATCAAGAACAATAAGCGTCATCAAACACTCTTAGGTGCAACGGGTACAGGTAAGACGTTTACCGTATCAAATGTAATTAAAGAGGTAAATAAGCCGACGTTAGTCATTGCTCACAATAAAACCTTAGCTGGTCAGCTCTATAGCGAATTTAAGGAATTCTTTCCAAACAATGCAGTTGAGTATTTCGTTAGTTACTACGATTACTTTCAGCCTGAAGCCTATGTTCCCTCGACAGATACATTCATTGAAAAGGACTCCAGTGTTAATGATGAAATTGATAAACTGCGCCACTCAGCGACCTCGGCCTTATTCGAGCGCAAAGATGTTATCGTTATTGCCAGCGTTTCCTGTATTTACGGACTAGGTTCACCAGAAGAATACCGGGACATGGTACTTTCACTAAGGAAAGGCATGGAAATTGAGCGCAATAAGCTCCTGCATCGGTTAGTCGATATCCAATATGAACGAAATGATATCGATTTTAAGCGCGGTACCTTCCGGGTTAGAGGCGATGTTGTTGAAATTTTTCCTGTTTCTCGTGATGAACATTGTATGCGGGTGGAATTTTTTGGAGATGAAATTGACCGAATTCGTGAAGTTGATGCGCTTACGGGAGAAATTATTGCCGAGCGTGAGCATGTCGCAATCTTCCCAGCATCCCACTTTGTTACTGGAGAAGAGAAACTAACTAAGGCCATCGAGAATATTGAAATAGAACTGGAGGAGCGACTGGTTGAACTTCGAGAAGACAATAAATTACTAGAAGCCCAACGGCTTGAACAGCGTACGCGTTATGACCTCGAAATGATGCGGGAGATGGGTTTTTGCTCTGGAATTGAAAACTACTCACGTCATTTAACCTTAAGGCCATCCGGTTCCACACCGTATACATTAATCGATTTCTTCCCAGAAGACTTTTTAATGATTGTCGATGAATCCCATGTTACCTTGCCGCAAGTAAGAGGAATGTTTAATGGTGATAGAGCACGTAAACAGGTATTAGTTGACCACGGTTTTCGTCTGCCCTCGGCACTAGATAATCGTCCGTTAACCTTTGATGAATTTGAAAAGCATATACACAATGCAATCTTTGTTTCAGCGACTCCGGGACCGTACGAGTTAGAGCATACACCAGAAATGGTTCAGCAGATTATTCGGCCAACAGGCTTGCTTGACCCGACGATCGAAGTCCGTCCAATTCAGGGTCAAATTGATGACATAATCGGGGAAATTCAGGAACGAATAAAGAAAAACGAACGCGTATTGATTACCACATTAACAAAAAAGATGTCAGAGGATTTAACTGACTACCTGAAGGAAATTGGTATCAAAGTCCAGTATTTACATTCTGAAGTAAAAACGCTTGAACGAATTGAAATTATCCGGGAACTTAGACTTGGTACCTATGATGTCCTTGTTGGGATTAACCTACTTCGTGAAGGACTGGATATACCTGAGGTTTCACTGATTACCATTTTAGATGCAGACAAAGAAGGCTTCCTTCGCTCTGAACGTTCGTTAATTCAAACCATCGGACGTGCGGCTCGAAATGCTAACGGACATGTCATCTTATATGCTGACAGAATAACCAACTCAATGGAATTGGCGATCAATGTAACAAGAGAACGTCGTGCCATTCAGGAAGAGTATAATAAAAAGCACGGAATTACACCTATGACCATACAAAAGAGTATTCGCGATGTGATCCGAGCCACTCATGCGGCAGAAGAATTGGAAGAGTACAAGCCGTCATTTGGTAAAATGTCTAAACAGGAAAAACAGAAATTGATTGCCACGATGGAAAAAGAAATGAAAGCAGAGGCAAAAGCGCTTAATTTTGAACGAGCTGCCGAGCTTCGGGATTTACTATTAGAGTTGAAAGCGGAAGGATGACCAAACCTTGGTAATGGATAAAATAATCGTTAAAGGCGCCAGAGCCCATAATTTAAAAAATATAGATGTCACCATACCACGTGACAAGCTCGTTGTCATAACGGGACTTTCTGGATCTGGGAAGTCTTCGCTTGCCTTTGATACGATTTATGCGGAAGGACAGCGGCGTTATGTTGAATCACTATCAGCATATGCCAGGCAGTTTTTAGGACAATTGGACAAACCAGATGTCGATTCGATTGATGGATTGTCTCCGGCGATTTCTATCGATCAAAAAACAACCAGTCGAAACCCCCGTTCTACAGTGGGAACCGTAACGGAAATATATGATTATTTTCGACTGTTATTTGCCCGTGTTGGCCGACCTACTTGTCCGATCCACAATATTGAAATTAGCGCACAAACTATTGAACAGATGGTTGATCGGTTAGTGGAGTACCCAGAAAGAACAAAAATGCAAATCCTAGCCCCGGTTATATCAGGCCGAAAGGGAGCGCATGTGAAGGTCTTTGAAGATATTAAGAAACAAGGCTACGTCCGTGTTCGCGTAAATGGAGAAATGCTAGATCTTGGGGATGAAATCACTTTAGATAAAAATAAAAAACATTCAATTGAAGTGGTAATTGACCGTATCGTTTTAAAGGAAGGAATTGCAGCCAGGTTGGCTGAGTCCCTTGAAATGGGACTTAAACTTGGTCAAGGCAATGTTATCGTCGATGTAATTGGTGAAGAGGAACTCCTCTTTAGTGAAAATCTCTCCTGTCCCCATTGTGGTTTTGCGATTGGGAAATTAGAGCCACGAATGTTTTCGTTTAACAGTCCATTTGGGGCATGTCCAGAGTGCGATGGACTAGGAGCGAAGCAGGAAGTCGATGTTGATCTTGTAATTCCCAATAAAGACTTAACTCTAAAGCAGCATGCAATTGCGCCATGGGAGCCGACAAGTTCACAGTATTACCCACAGCTGCTTCAAGCTGTATGTGATCACTATGGTGTGGACATGGATATGCCAGTTAAGGATATCCCACCCAATTTATTAGATAAAATTCTATATGGTACGAAAGGGGATAAAATTTACTTCCGCTACGAGAACGACTTTGGTCAGTTCCGTGAAGGCCATATTGAGTTTGAAGGTGTTATTAGAAATGTTGAGAGACGCTTTAAAGAAACAAGCTCCGATTATATCCGTGAGCAAATGGAAAAGTACATGGGGGAGAGACCATGTCAGTCTTGTAAGGGACACCGTTTGAAAAAGGAGAGTCTTGCCGTACTTATTTCTGGTCGTCATATTTCTCAATTGACTGAGCTTTCTATTGAAGATAGCCTTCAGTTCTTTTCTGAATTAGAGCTTACGGAAAAAGAAAAGCAAATAGGCAAGCTTATTTTCAGAGAGATTACGGAGCGCCTTGGTTTTCTTGTAAATGTAGGGCTTGATTATTTGAGTTTAAGCCGTGCAGCGGGTACGCTTTCTGGTGGTGAAGCCCAACGAATTCGTTTGGCCACCCAAATTGGTTCCCGATTAACGGGTGTTCTCTATATATTAGATGAACCTTCTATTGGACTTCATCAGCGAGACAATGACCGCTTAATAGGGGCATTGAAGACAATGAGCGAAATTGGTAATTCACTCATAGTCGTTGAACATGATGAAGACACAATGCTTGCAGCCGATTATTTGATTGATATTGGCCCAGGAGCAGGGGTTCATGGCGGTCAAGTCGTTTCTGCAGGGACACCACAAGAAGTGATGAATGATCCGAATTCACTGACAGGGGAATATTTATCAGGTAAAAAATTTATCCCATTACCATTAGAACGCCGTAAGCCAGATGGACGATATCTCGAAATAAAAGGTGCTTCTGAAAATAATTTAAAAAATGTAAACGTTAAGCTACCTCTTGGGATGTTCATTGCAATTACTGGTGTTTCTGGTTCAGGGAAGAGCTCGCTTATAAATGAAATCCTATATAAGTCACTCGCGCAAAGGCTTAACAGGGCAAAAACAAAGCCTGGTAAGCATAAGGAAATTAAAGGAATCGATTATTTAGAAAAGGTCATTGATATCGATCAATCACCAATTGGCAGAACCCCACGTTCCAATCCGGCCACATATACAGGGGTGTTTGATGATGTGCGTGATTTGTTTGCCTCAACAAACGAAGCAAAGGTACGGGGATATAAGAAGGGACGCTTTAGCTTTAATGTAAAAGGCGGACGTTGTGAGGCTTGTCGTGGGGATGGAATCATTAAAGTTGAAATGCACTTCCTGCCTGATGTGTATGTTCCATGTGAAGTCTGCCGTGGAAAACGTTATAATCGGGAGACTTTAGAAGTGAAGTATAAAGGTAAAAACATTTCTGATATTCTTGACATGACCGTGGAAGCGGGTGTTGAGTTTTTCGAAAACCATCCCAAAATCAGCCGCAAGCTACAAACCATTTATGATGTTGGACTTGGTTATATAACACTCGGTCAACCGGCAACCACATTATCAGGTGGGGAAGCCCAGCGTGTTAAGCTTGCATCAGAACTGCACCGTCGTTCATCAGGTAAATCCTTCTACATCTTAGATGAGCCGACAACAGGTCTTCATGTCGATGATATTTCTCGTTTATTGGTTGTCCTCCAGCGTCTAGTAGAGAATGGTGAAACCGTACTGGTAATTGAGCATAATCTTGATGTCATTAAAGCAGCGGATTATCTTGTCGATCTTGGACCTGAAGGTGGAGATAAGGGTGGAACAATTATCGCCACAGGAACTCCTGAAAAAGTCGCTGAGGTTCCTGAATCCTACACAGGTCAATATTTAAAGCCAATTCTTGAACGAGACCGTTCACGAATGAAGCAACAAATCCTAGAAAAAGAAGTAATTACAAAAAGCTAAAACCTCGTGTTTTAGCTTTTTTATTTTATGAAAATCATTACTCGCGGAAATATATCTAAATCGCGCGGAATCCAAGCAGAAACTCGCGGAATCCAAGCCAATTCCCGCGGAATCAGACCTCAGACCTCAACAAAACACAGTTCAACAGACACATAAAAACAGCAAATTATTAAAAAAGTGAAACTTTAATTTTTGCGGTTCGTAGAAATAGAATAAGGAGTTGATCGAAATGGAGACGAGAAAGGTTCTTTCTGCATTATCGTATTTTAGTATCTTTTTTGCCGGGTTTCTTTTTCCACTTGTTGTCTTCTTTGCCACAGGTGATGAGGAAACAAGAGTGCATGCTAAAAAGGCTCTACTCTCGCATTTAATACCAATCATCCCTGTACCCATACTAATCTTCGCAATAATAAATGATGCATCAGCGCTTAATAATAGTGTTGTACCCGTATTTACAATCGTAACCATTGTTCTTATGATCCTAATTAGTATTATCGTAGTCATCTGGAATGTGATAAAAGGCGTAAAAGTGTTAACAAAGGAATAAACTTTCAAAGAATAAAATAATTGAGGTGGAAATGATGAAGGAAGAGCGTATACGCATTTTAAAAATGGTCGAGGAAGGGAAAATAAGTGTTGACGAAGCACTGGCTTTGATTGAAGAACTTGAAAAAGCAACACAATCAATGGAGCAAAAGCAAGAAAAAATTGCTCAGGAACTATCAACTGCATTTAAGTTTGAAGAAGCAAAAAAAGAAGAATCCGCGCATGGAAAGGTGCAATCGACAAAAGATAAGATTTTTGATTTTGTAGATTCCGCTTTGAAAAAAGTGAAGGATCTTGATATTGATTTAAACTTTGGTAAATCTGTTGAAATCTCACATATTTTCCATCAGGCGGATGTTTACTTAAAGGATATTGATATTGATATTGCTAATGGTTCGTTAAAAATTGTCCCGTGGGACCAATTGGATGTTCGCATTGAGTGTCAGGCAAAAGTATATCGTGTGGAGAATTCAGATCAGGCAAGGCAAAACTTTCTAAAGGATATTCTTTTTGCCATTGAAGGACAGAAATTACGTTTTATGACACAACAAAAGTGGATGAAGGTCGATGCGGTTGTTTATATTCCACAGGCTGAATATGAAAGAGTTCGTGTAAGGTTGTTCAATGGACCGATATCTGGAGAGGA
>JAQSXG010000643.1 GCA_029256785.1 Neobacillus sp. | reverse complement strand
GGGAGTCTCTTTTTCTAAATTACTATAAAAATAAAAAAGGATGGTTAATATGAGTAAAACTTGTAGCTGTTGCTTAACTACGACTGGAAACATTAAGGAGTATACAGAAATCGGCAGGCTAGAAAGAAGGGATTATCTGTGTGATGATTGCTATTTGCACGTTAACGGATGGACTAAGGCAGATTTTGGGGAGTGATGAAGAAGATGAAGAAAACGAGGAATAATTAAGACAAGAAAATGAAGTTGTCTTGTAAATGAATAATATGAGAGTGGATATTTGGTCTTGTAATGGTTGTGATCGGCCAATCATTATTGAGGAAAAAAGCAAAAAAGGAGAGATAGACCCTCCTTTCTTGCTGAAAAAAGTTATATTTTAGGTTTCGCAGAGGTTTACATCAATCTTTCGTGCTCCTTAATTCTGGAGGAATCGATTTCCTTGCAAGTCGATTGCATCCAGGTTTCGCCATGATACAATACGCCTCTTTATCTATCTCCACCAGTCGAAAATTCAAAATTTCAATTCTATTCCCTTGACCGGTCGCCTATGCGTGTTTTTCGTTTCTACACGCCAAATGGGAAAAATAATCCCCCTTTGGGGAACTTATTCGCCTCGTAAGGCAAAGGAAAAATCAAGGGAGGAAATACTAGATGATTATTAAAAAGGATGGAATCTTTTCAATTCAAAAAGATGGGCGCAGTTTTTACAGAGTTTACAGGAAAAGGACACGTCTAGGCTCATTTTTGTTATTAAGTGTTGCTGAAAAATATTTTGAACAGCGAAAAGAAATGGAAGAAAAATCACGGTAAAACTACATGTTTTAATAGAGTAACATCTGGATATATCTGTAATTTTAATGGGAGATCCCTTTAAATTGGTATAATTTCACTATAACGGAGAGTGTGAAAGTCCATTGTTGGGAAAACCTACATGAGGGTCAAAATCAGGCGGTCAAAGGAGTAATTTATACATGAAAATATTTGCAGGAAGATTTTGTTACAAAATAGGAAATGGAAAAAAGCGGGAGAATCAAGAGCTAATAACCATCTTTCCGGTATCAATGGCTCGAAAAAGATAGCAAGTTGATAGAGATAGAACTCAGCATAAAAAATGAAGATGAGATGGAAGAAGATATGTAGAAAACGTAACCACCCTTTAGAAGGGGGGGGACGTTTGTGTTTGTGTAGTTCTTTCATTTATTTTAATTAATTTGTTATTGCTCGATATTTCATATATTCTCAATAAAATCTTGAAGGGAGGAAGAAAAGAGGAGGGCCTTTTTATTGATCAAATCCTCCTAAAATATATAAAAACCCCTCCTTAAAGGAATTAAAATCATGTTTTAAAAGTACTCAACCATGGATTAAATGCTTTTGAAAATTAGTGCTTTTTTCTCTGATACTATTAAAAAGTGATCACAACACCATAAAAATAGTTTTTAGGAGGAATCATTTATGTTGTATAACGCTTTTACAGGAACGTCTAGTTTATCTGATGCGGCTTGGTCAATTGCTTCGCTAGCATTTAGAAAGTTTAATATCGTCGGAGATGTTGCGAACCTCTACAATAGTTTACTTTGGAAATTTAGAGCTATTTATAATTCATTTGGTGGAGACTTTTCTTGGACTGATCTTGGCGGAGTAATTTTAGACTTAGGTGAGTTTCTTGTACAATTCATACCAGCAGGCAGACTTGCCGATGTTGTTTCATTTCTTTGGGGAGCAGCAAATATTTTATAAGATGTCCTTAAGTCTTGGCTTTTAGGGAAACCTCAAAAGCCAAGACTTTTTTCTTTAAAGGGTTGTTACAGAATGTGTTTAAAAATAATAGTATGATACTATTAAATTGGTTATTTCAATTTTCTAAAAGATAAAAGATAGGGGGAATAAACAATGGATACACAAGAATCTTCTTATAAGGAATATATCGTCAAACATAAAAGAGACTGTGTTGAAATTTTTAATGATCCTAGACAAGTCCTAAGGATAAAAAAAGACAAAAAAGATGATAGCAAAGTGGTTATTGAATTGCACAGTTCACTAAATGGTAGGTTTAGTATGAATGTATATTCTGAACTAATTAAAAAAATACTCAATGAATTAGACTGAATAATTCATTACAATCAGTTTACATAATTCATGCTTCTTTATACATAAACGTCCAATAATGTGTATCCCTTTTTATAAACGTCTTTAAAAGTGTGCTTTTATGGACAGGGTGTTTATATATTAATTGGTTTTTAACGTCAGAAAATGCTTTTTTATAAAATAAGCTTAATCTCTCATTCAATACTGAGAAATTAAGCTATAGTTACTTCACAAAAGCACCGGCATATATAGGAACAACTAACTTTTCCATGTTATATAGTGTAACCATGTTCACTTACTGTATATAACAAAAAATCGTCCACTAACTTTCCTAAATAGATAGAAACCCCTTTTTAATACCATTGACGACGGCACCAACGCGTGAATCGGCGTCGAGTTTTTGAAGGATAGAGGAGACGTGGCGTTCCACAGTTCGCTTGCTGATCATCAATTCTTCACTAATTTCATAATTTGTTTTATCCTCTGCAATAAGTTTAAGTACTTCGCGTTCTTTTTGGGTTAAACCCGTACAAGATTGATAGATTTCAGCCATATTACGAGGGAATACTTTATAGCCCTCGTAAGACTGTTTGATCGCGGACACCAGTTCAACATTTGACCTTTCCTTTGTAACAAAAGCACTAGCCCCAGCTTGAAAAGCTGCCTGAATGTATTCATCATAATCATATCCGGAAAGGATCACTACTTTTATATGAGGGTATTCTTCTAATATCTTTTTTGTCAGCTTAATGCCGTTATAAGATTTGATTCTAACGTCCATAACCACGATGGTTGGACCCGTTTGTTGGATGACGGTAAAAAGAGAAGTTGGGTCTGACA
>JAQSXG010000059.1 GCA_029256785.1 Neobacillus sp. | reverse complement strand
TACTAACATGGAAATCTCTTCTGCTTTACGTTCGATATCTTCTACTCTGTTATATAAAAAGTAGACTTGTCCGTCACGTGCTAATTCTCTCTCGATTGCCTCTCTGACAAGCGCACCATTGTATTCCATGACATAAGTCTGGATTGGAAAACGATTCTCAGGCGGTGTTTCAATAACAGAAAGATCACGCACACCGAGCATCGACATATGCAGTGTTCTAGGTATTGGTGTTGCCGTTAATGTTAAAACATCAATATTAGTTTTTAACCGCTTGATCTTTTCTTTATGGGTAACCCCGAACCTTTGCTCTTCATCAATAATTAATAACCCGAGATCACGATAGATGACATCTTTCGAAAGTAAGCGATGAGTACCAATTGCAATATCAACGGTACCTGCTTTAAGTCCCTTAATTGTTTCTGTTTGCTGCTTCTTTGAACGAAAACGACTTAACAAACCAATGTTAATCGGATAATCTTGAAACCTCTCGCGGATGGTTTCATAATGCTGTTGGGCTAGTATAGTAGTCGGCACAAGAATGGCTACTTGCTTTCCATCAGCAATTGCTTTAAAGGCAGCACGAATCGCAACTTCCGTCTTCCCATAACCAACATCGCCACAAAGTAAACGATCCATCGGCCTTGGCCGTTCCATGTCCTTCTTAATCTCGTAAATAGAACGGAGTTGATCTTCCGTTTCTTGATAGGCAAAGGCTGTTTCAAATTCACGTTGCATGTCGCCATCTGGTGCAAACGCATAACCGACGGCCGCCTCACGCTCAGCGTACAGTTTTATTAAATCGTCAGCGATGTCTTGAACAGAGGCTTGAACCTTCTTTTTCACCTTTTTCCAATCGCTACCACCGAGTTTATATATCTTCGGCTCTTTTCCTTCTGATCCAACATACTTTTGCACAAGGTCAATTTGCTCTACAGGCACATAAAGCTTATCTGATCCGTGATAGCGAATATGTAGATAATCCTTATGAATACCATTTATAACAAGTGTTTCAATTCCTAAGTATTTTCCAATCCCATGATTAACATGGACAACATAATCGCCAATTTTCAGCTCAGAATAACTTTTAATTCTTTCTGCATTGGATAGCTTTTGACGATTCTTCGGTTTCTTTGTCCGTTTATTAAAAAGTTCTTCTTCTGTGATTACCGCTATTTTTTGAATGGAGAGTTCAAATCCTGTATGCAGGTTCCCGTTCATAATCTGAACCTTCCCAGGATATAGTTGCTGTCCTTCTCTAACCACAGACGCTTTAATATCGTAATCCTCTAGTACACGTTCTAGCTTATTTACACGCTCATCATCCTGACCTAAAAACAGGACAGAGAAATTCCCCTTTACCCATCGGTCTACCTCTGCTTTTAATAAATGCATCTGCCCATGGAAGTTTTGCATTGGTTTACAGGAAACATTAATGATGTTTTGCGGACTAGTATTTGCCACATGGCGAAGAAAAAGTGACATATATAAAATTGGGAAATTCCCTTTTTGCAGTAAACCTTGTATTTCATGCGAAATCGTTAAATCATGAACAATTTTCCCTTCACTCAGCAGTGCTGTGTACCATTCAGCCTCTTCCTTAACCAGTGAGTCATTCATTTCTTGAACCCTGCTAATTTCATCTACAAAGACTAATCCATGACTTGGAAGGTAGTCTAGTAAACTAGCGGGAACATCATAGGCGAGTGAAAGATATTTAAACACTTGATCTGGTTTTTGTCCGTTTTTTAGCTGTTCTAATTCATAACTACTATTTTGTGAAAGCAGAATCTTTGCTTTGTCATCTTTTAACTTGTGTAAGCTTTTCGCTAGCCCATCCTCCAGCTTGCCAATTAATCGACTATAATCCTCAGCTTCTAATAAAACCTCTGTTGCTGGCCCAATCGAAACCTCTTCGATTTTCTCCTTTGAGCGCTGGTCCTCAAGAGAAAAGTAACGAATGGAATCAATCTCAGTATCAAACAATTCAATTCTTACTGGATCAGATTCTGTAAGTGGGTATATATCAATAATTCCGCCCCGAATACTAAACTCTCCAGGCGTTGAAACCATTTCTGCCCGGACATATCCCATATGGATAAATAACGACAATAGCTTAGGAATGTCTAATTCATCCCCTAATTTAAATAAGAGCTGGTGGCGCTTCCACACGTTTTTCGGGGGTATTATCTTCCTTAAACCAGCAATAGGAACAATCATAATCCCATGATCATGCTTGCTCCAATGATTAAGTGCTTCAATTCTTTGTGCTTTTAACTCAGGACTAGCGACACTCATCTCAGCAGCGATTAACTCATTCGTCGGAAATAGAAATACCTCTTGTTCACTTAATAGATTGACAATATCATCGTAGAGTTTCTGTGCTTGTAATAGATTATGTGTTACTAAAAGAATCGGCCTTTTCATCTGCTCATAAACAGAAGCAGTGAGTACCGTCCTCGATGACCCTGACAAGCCTGCGATGAGTTGTTCCTTTAGACCTTCCTGCACACCTGAAATGATGGAATGAATGTCTTCCTGCTGTAAAAAAAATGATTTTAATCCATTCAAGATTGTTCCTCCTCTCTAGCAAGCTGTTTCTTGTTGTGCTATATCAAACTTTTTTTATTATTTAGTCATAATTAAATAGAAAAATGCTTTGGATAGCATTCCAAAGCTAGTTAATGAATTAAGTAATCGTATTGATGATAATCAGGATTTCTCTCAAGTGCCTCCTGACAGTCTTCACATATAGCCGTAATACGAATATCTCCGGCAGAATCATACGTAATCATTTCTTGTCTTTCTTGATCTGTTAATTTATGAAGTCCAAGTGTTTCGCTGTGTATCGATGACTGTTCAATCGAACCTAAATTTGTGCCGCAATGATGACAATGATAATGGATGGCCATATCCTACCCTCCCTAACTACTATTAATTATAGTATTAACGGTATCGTGGGAAGATATTCAATTCTTTTCCATGAACACATTGCTTTATTGTATGAAAGGAATGCTTACATAATGAATATTTACTGATTAAATTCATTCATTACTTGAATAAAAGGCTTTTCTATCCATGTCTCACAAGCATCTGAACTCTTTAGGACCGCCGCCTTAATCAATTCCTGATCATCACCGTGAAAACGGCCAAGGACGTAATCCGGAACCTTCATACCATTGGTTGGCCGGTCAATCCCAATGCGAATACGGTTAAATGCCTGTGTACCCAAATGAGCAACAGTTGATTTAATACCATTGTGTCCGCCAGCGCTCCCTTTTTGGCGAAGTCTTATTTTCCCTACGGGCAAATCTAGGTCATCATAAATAACGACGATGTCCTCTATATTTATTTGGTAATAATCAATAATTGCCCGAATGGATTCACCTGATAAGTTCATATAGGTAAGTGGTTTTAATAATACTACTTTTTCACCCTTATGAACACCAATACCATACATACCTTTAAATTTAGTTTGATTCAAAGGTGTATTTAAACGGCTTGACAGCTCATCAATTACCTTAAAACCAACATTATGTCTTGTATCCTCATATTGCTTCCCTGGGTTTCCTAAACCTATGATCAACTTCATTTGCTCTCTCTCCTTCGGTCCAGTCCACCTATTGATCCACTTTTTGAACATAGCATCTTCCCCCCTTGTGATGCGACAAAAGACGTAACCATCAGCAGGTTACGTCTTTTATCCTCAAAAAAGTTTACTTTGAGAATCGTCTCACTTTCAATGCCTAGGGGCTTTTGTGGTCATTTACTCACCAATAGGCTTTGTCTCTCTTCCCTCTTCATTATCTGGGTGACCAGGTTCTTGTTCTTCACCAGCATTTATTTCTTCTTCCTGCTTAGGAGGAAGGATGGAAGCAATCACTTCATCTTCTTCATGGTTAATTGTAAATGAACCTTGATAAAGGATATCTGAAACAGTTAATGTTTCTCCTACCTGTAAATTTGTTACATCCACTTCAATCTGCTGAGGTATTTCACTCGGTGTGGAGGTAATTGAAAGTTCATGAACAGGCTGTTGGAGGACTCCGCCATCCTTCACACCGGCTGCATCACCGGCAAGAACGAGTCTTACAGATACATTAATCTTGGATGATTTATTTACGGCTAGAAAATCCGCATGGATAATTTCCCTTTTGATAAAATCCTCTTGATAGTCTGTTAAAATGACATCTTGTTTATCTCCGTTAACATCCAAAGAAATGATTCCATTTCTACCTACGTCACGGATGGTTTTAATTAAATCAATGGAATTGACGACCACTGATTTATTTTCCACCTTTGCTCCATATATAACGGCAGGAATGTTACCAGTCTCTCTTATTTTCTTTAATGCTGAATGACGGAATTCATTTCGTTCTTTTGCTTGTAAAACAGTACTCATATTTAGTCACCTTCCTATTTTAGTTCATAAATAGTCCTATTTAAAAATTGCCCTAAAACAGGAAGGTCTAAACATTTTTCATACAGTTTCCCTTAAAAACTTAAATAGTCATTTTGGATTAATCAAACAAAGTGCTGACTGATTGTTCTTCGTGGACTCGGATTATTGCTTCGCCAATAAGTGGTGCAACAGATAGATGCACGATCTTTTTTGAGCTCTTCTCTTCAGATAGGTGAATAGAATTCGTCACAACTAATTCTTTTATTTTTGAGTTTTCGATTCTTTCAATAGCTGGACCTGATAGTACAGGATGTGTACAGCAAGCATAGACTTCTAGAGCACCGTTTTCAACTAATGCATTTGCAGCAAGCGTAATGGTACCAGCTGTATCGATAATATCATCGATTAATATCGCGATTTTTCCTTCAATGTTACCAACGATATTCATTACTTCTGCAACATTTGGCCGAGGACGGCGTTTATCAATGATAGCGATCGGTGCCTTTAGGCGTTCTGCCATTTTCCGTGCTCTCGTTACCCCACCATGATCTGGTGAAACGACAACGATGTCACCATTTAACTCTTTATTATTAAAGTACTCTGATAAAATTGGCACACCCATTAAATGATCTGTTGGGATTTCAAAGAACCCTTGAATTTGAGGTGCATGCAAATCTAAGCAAATGACTCGTGTTGCACCTGCAGTTTCAAGAAGGTTTGCTACTAACTTTGCTGTAATAGGCTCACGTGCTCGTGCCTTACGATCCTGACGAGCATAACCATAGTAAGGCATAACAATATTAATTGTTTTTGCCGATGCTCTCTTTAATGCATCAATCATGATTAAAACTTCCATAATGTTCTCATTTACAGGGGAACTAGTGGATTGGATAACGTAAACATCACAGCCACGAATACTTTCTTCGATATTAATTTGAATTTCTCCATCACTAAAACGGGTGACAGATGTTTTCCCTAATTCCACTCCGATTACTTTTGCAATCTCTTGAGCAAGGGGTAAATTTGAATTTAGACTGAAAACCTTTAAATTTGGATCTAAATACTGATTTGACATTGTTGGCCTCCTGAATCAAACGCTTATTTTTTTATATTTAGCTTTTCAACATAATTCTCTTTATTTACCTGCTTTGCACGTGCAATGGATAAAGCCTTCCCAGGAACATTTTTTGTAATTGTTGAACCTGCGGCCACATATGCTCCTTCTCCAACGGTAACAGGAGCCACTAAGTTAGAATTGCAACCAATGAATACATTATCCTCAATCTTTGTTAAGTATTTGTTTTTACCATCATAATTAACAGTAATTGATCCACAGCCAATATTTACATCACTGCCTACCTCAGCATCACCAATATAACTTAGATGTGATGCTTTACTTCCTTTTCCGAATGCTGCCTTTTTTATCTCGACAAAATTACCAATTTTCACTTCATCGCTAATCGTAGATTCAGGACGAATATGAGCAAATGGACCGATGTTCACATAGTTACCAATAAAACTATCATGGGCTACTGATTGTCGGATAACTGTTTCATCACCAATCTCACAGGTATCAATTTCTGTATTAGGGCCAATCTGACTGTTTGTTCCAATTATCGTTTTCCCTTTTATCATTGTACCCGGAAGGATAATAGTATCCTGTCCAATAATAACATCTGTTTCGATATAGGTGTTGCTAGGGTCGATAATCGTCACTCCATTTCTCATATGAAGTTGATTTGTACGTGTGCGCATAATTCGCTCTGCTTCTGCTAACGCAACACGGTCGTTTACACCTAACGTCTCTTCAAATTCATCTGTTTCGTAAGCTGTAACCACTTCACCTTGTTTTTTTAGAATTTCAATCACGTCTGGCAAATAGTATTCACCTTGTACATTTTCATTAGAGACGTTCTTTAAGGCTTCAAACAATGCATAGTTATCAAAGCAATAGGTACCTGTATTAATTTCATTTACCGTCCGCTCTGTTTCTGTTGCATCTTTATGTTCAACAATTTTCTCAACAATACCTTCTTCATCTCGTATAATCCGGCCATATCCAGTTGGGTCCTCAATTCTAGCCGTAAGAATAGTAGCCTTCGCAGCGAATTTCTGATGATGCTCGAATAGAGACTCCATCGTCTCTGCTTTTATTAATGGTGTATCACCACAAATAACAATTGTTACTCCTTCTTTTCCAGCAAGTATGGACTCTGCCTGCATTACAGCATGTGCCGTTCCTAATTGCTCTTCTTGGAGTGCATATTTACTCTCTTCCCCGAGTTGGGCTTTTACTTTTTCTGCACCATGGCCAATTACAGTCACCATTTCTTTTATATTAAGCTTATTTATCTGGTCTACAACATGTTGTACCATCGGTTTACCACAAACAGGGTGCAGTACTTTATAAAGCTTAGATTTCATCCGCGTCCCTTGCCCTGCGGCCAAAATTACTGCATAACGATTAGACATGAACACAGCCTCCAATTTAACCTATTTATCCATTAAAAATATTATCGTAATTGGGCTTGCTTTTCAAGGAATGAAAGAGAAGTGTTGGAATTTGTTATTTTTAGAAATTTATAATGGGGATTTTGAACGAAGGATTTACATTAAAAAAGAGCACTACTTATGTAGTAGGCTCTAGTTGTACATGCGATTTAGGAAGCTCCTGCTTCTTCAAATTCTACTTCCAATTCACCTAAGCGGTGGTATTCCGCTAATACAGCTTCTTGGATTTTACCGCGTGTTCCCGAATTGATTGGATGCGCAATATCACGGAACTCTCCATCTGGAGTCCGTTTGCTTGGCATTGCAACAAATAAACCATTATTTCCATCAATAACCCGGATATCATGAACGACAAATTCATTATCCAAAGTGATTGATGCGATGGCTCTCATACGTCCATCCGTGTTAACTCGGCGTAATCTTACGTCTGTTACTTCCATGTGCTCACACCCTTTTCTCATTGTAAAAAGCTAGTGTATTAAATTCTACAAAAGAATTTTTATTCCTCCTTTTGCAAGAAAACTTTTTTTAAATAATTAGGCAATTTAGTGAACATATGTAAATAATAGACAAAAACACCGATTTTAGTAAAAAAGGCACTCGTTTATTTGACGAGTGCGATAACCTCAATTTCAACCTGTACATCTTTGGGCAAACGGGCAACCTCTACACAAGACCTTGCAGGCTTATGTTCGGAGAAATATTCACCATACACTTCATTCACATCAGAAAACTCATCCATATTTTTAATAAATACCGTTGTTTTTACAACTGTTTCTAACGTAGCTCCTGCTGCCTTTAGGACAGCTTTAAGGTTAGTAAATACTTGGTGTGTCTGAGCCTTAATACCGCCCTCTACAAGCTTTCCCTCGGCTGTTAATGGAATTTGTCCTGAGCTATAGAAGAGATTATTTACAATAATCCCCTGTGAGTAGGGTCCAATAGCTGCTGGTGCTTGTTCTGTAAATACAACTTTCATGTATTTTCCTCCGTCCTTATTTATGGCTTGTTAAAGTAGTTTCCTTCTTTGACGCCTATTAATTTTTCTTTTACATCTACTTCGGTTAGTTGAATAAGAGATATGTATTCGTCGCCTACTAAACGTTCTTGTATCTTTTCTGCTTCTACTAATACTGCAATACCAGCTAACTGGGCATTAAACTCTTCTAGTAAACTAATCATTCCTATAACGGTGCCGCCTGCTTTCATAAAATCATCGACGATTAACACCTTTGCTCCTTGAGGGATACTTCTTCTTGAGAGAACCATTGTTTGTATCCGTTTGGCTGAACCCGACACATAATTTATGCTTACCGTTGGTCCTTCCGTCACCTTACTATCTCTTCTTACAATAACAACTGGAGCATTCAATTGGCTTGCTACGGCATAAGCAAGCGGGATTCCTTTTGTTGCAACTGTCATGACCACATCAATCTTCGTTTCAGCATAGGAAGAGGCTATAATTCGCCCAGCTTTTTGCACAATTGAAGGATTACCTAATATGTCAGTTAAATAGAGATAGCCTCCAGGTAAAAGTCTATCAGGCTTTGCAATTAACTCACATAATTCATCTACAAAGGGCTTAGCCTGTTCATCGCTTACCTTCACGTAAAACTTTACTCCTCCAGCAGCCCCAGGTACTGTTGTTAAAATGCCAATACCTCGTTGTTCAAATGTCTCTTTAATGATTGCTAAATCTTCACTAATAGATGACTTTGCCGAGGAATAGCGTTCAGAAAAAAAGGTTAACGGTACCAACTGACGTGGATGGTCAAGTAAATAGTTTGTCATATCTATCAATCGTTCACTCCGGCGAAACTTCATAACAAACCCCCAAAAGACGAATATTCTATTACCAGAATATCATTATTATACGTATTTAATCAAGAGTATGCCGTTCCCCCAACATTCTTACCGCAAAAACCTGATCACAAAATCCTCTTAGACCATTATAAATCCGATGCATTCTTGAATCATGCTGAACAATTCCAAACACGGTTGGCCCGCTACCACTCATT
Organism: Neobacillus sp.; assembly: GCA_029256785.1. Classification (GTDB taxonomy): domain Bacteria; phylum Bacillota; class Bacilli; order Bacillales; family Cytobacillaceae; genus Neobacillus. Next base: position 4,645 of record JAQSXG010000059.1, on the reverse strand, counting down.
AAAACCGCATCAGCACCAAAACGTTTCATTTGATCCTTTATTTGAGCTACTTCAGGATGGAGATTTAGGGTAACTTCTTCTAAGACATTGCCGACATTTTTACAAACACTCTGGTAGTCATTATTCTTTATTGCTTTTATCATTTCATTAGTATTAGGGTGTTCTATTCTCTCTAATTCTAGACGTCGATATACTTCCGCGGTAGATACACCAATAAAAGGCTTAGCCAGTATAACCCAACTGGTTGGAGGAGCAGGGAGCTCTTCGATGATCTCCCCTCTTCCTTTTGCCAAAGCAGTGCCTCCATATACACAAAATGACACATCCGAACCTATCTCAGATCCTAGTACAGCCAGTTCATCGATTGTTAATCCTAAATTCCATAGTTTATTTAACCCTCTTAGAGTAGCAGCAGCATCACTACTTCCTCCTGCAAGTCCAGCCGCAACAGGAATGGTCTTTTCAATGGAAATTTCAACGCCCTTTTCAACATTAAAACGATCCTTTAACAATTTTGCCGCCTGATAGGCCAAGTTACGCTGGTCATCAGGGACATACCGGTTATGGGAGAGAATATGTATTTTATTTTCTTCTAATAAAGTTAATTCCACGCGATCCGCCAAATCAATTGTTGTCATTATCATTTCTACTTCATGAAAACTATCCGGACGTTTATATAAAACATCCAAAGATAAATTAATTTTGGCCGGTGCTTTTACTAAAACCTTCACATCAAACACCCACTTTTTCAAAGTCATGCGTAAGCCTACGGCCTTTCGCTTCTTTTTTCCGTATTCCACATTTTGTCCTATTTTACCACAAAAAGATAAAACTAAGACGTGTCAATATGACAATCCTATCAATTAAATTATTTTATCATTAATTATTATGAATAAAAATAGATAAATGGCGTGGTTGAGGGTTAATAAAAGCCAGGGTGGATGATCCTCCCTGGCTTTGCCGTAGTAACTGTTTGTTTAACGATTAGAAGTAGTAATGGTTTGTGAAGCTCATTAGGTTATATCAGTTAACGTTGGCTGTTGTTCAATAGCTGTTGTTCTGCTAGTTCTATGGCTCGTTTCACCATATTCCCTGCATCTTTTGCTCGAATGCCGCCCCATCCGTCTTTTTGAACAACGTCATAAAAGCCAAGCTCTTTTGCTAGTTCTTCTTTAAAGTGCTGTGACATGATACCTCTTCTTCTTCTGCCCATCAAAACAACCCCTTTTAGTTACACACGGCATTATTAGTATGGGATGATGGGGGGTTTTCATGAATCCATAATTATACATTTGAATTTTGGTTTTTGTACTTGGCTGTTGATTAGAGCTCCAGATGCTTCGCTTTCCGCGGGGCGTGCGGTGAGCCTCCTCGGCGCTGAAGCGCCTGTGGGGTCTCACCTGTCCCGCTGCTCCCGCAGGAGTCTCGCATCTTCCGCTCTAATCAACAGAGTTTGCAACCATCAATTAGTTCCAACTTGCCAAATATTTTAGACAGCAAAAAGCAGCAAACAATTGCTTGTTTCCTGCTTCTAATATTGCTTATATACTAGCTTAACGCTACATTTCCTGATGCATCTTCGTAGAATGTAATTTGAACTGTTTCAGTTAGTACATCAGCATAACTGTATGAAACACGTTCAAACGCATTTTCATCTTGATCTAACTCAATTACAAAAACTGATGGGTACGTTTCGGCTAATACACCGGATCGTTCAATTGTTTTTCTACGTCCGCCATTTGCCTTTAGTAACAATCTTTTCCCTAAATTTGAATCAAGAGCCATTTTTATATCGGCTAGAGTTTTTGGCATTCGCTCCACCTCACTAGTGTAAAGTATATCACACTGACATAGTAAATGTCAAACAAAACATAAAATTATATCAGTATGACAAAAAGATTGTCAATATGTTTTCTTCTACTTTTTTTGCCAAAATTCAACATACCTATCGTTACCTTAATTAATGGTAATTATGTGTCCATTAAAAAAATAAGCCCTTATCTAGTTATTAAAGGGCTTAAGACTCTTCCTCTGAGGTGGGATTATAGGGCATTCCTGTACGTAGGACCCCTTTTGTTTCAATGCCTCCAAGCCCCTTTTCACCTGTTAAAGTGTTCCTTAATACATCCCAGACATTTATTCTATCCATAAATGGGGTAAAGCTGATTTTTGCAACAATATAAACAGGGTCAAGTGCATGTATATTAATTCTTGAGGGGGAGCTGGCAAAATTAGCACCTGCATGGATGAGGGATTCAAAATGGGATTGACACGCTCCTGCAAAAATAACGAGTTGATCTAAATGAGGGATTTTTTTGCGTGCAGCTCTGACTGTTTGGACAAAATGTTTAGAATGACGGTAAGCATTAATATCCGTCATTTTCCCTTTCGCCTTTGAATAGGCATCATGTCCGGTAATGACCAATATATCAGGTCGGTAATAGTCAATAAGTTCATCAATCTTATTTGGCATTTCTTTTTCATTGCAATGAATACCATATACAGGAATGCCAATTTTTTCGTAAAGTGTCATACACTTTTGTAAATAATCAGGGTCTCCATCCAAATGAAGTACTCTTCCTGGTAGTTGAAAATAATTTGCAGAATTCTCATATCCAGCCGTGACATCATATTCCTGTCTTTGCATTAATAAATCTACATCCTGTGTGAATAATCGGTAGGACTGTTCCTCTAGTGTTTGATATTCTCTTGTGATCCTGTTTCTCTCATTCTGATTGACCACTACCAAATCAGCATATGGTGCATCTGCTACTAAGCGAAAGTCTTCACCGTATAGGACTGCTACCTTCTGGCCGTCTATTTCTTGTATATCAATAATACGGAACAGAATATCACAGTTATATGATCGCCTGCCAACAATATCCGTTCGTTTTATATCCACAGCTGTCACTCCAATTAGACTCTGCATTAGGGCCTTCCAAATAAGGTTTCTCTCATAGGCTATGCAACAATGGAGATATTTGTGATTAAAAAGCCCGTATTTAAGCTGGCAATAGTAGGGCATAAAAAAAAGACCTTTAAAAGGTCTAATGAAAGTAACTATATAATTCATCGCTTAACCGGCCAAATTCGGCTAACGAAAGTGTTTCTCCTCTTCTGGTTGGCTCGATATCAGCTGCAGCTAGTGCAGCTAGAATTTCTTCCTTCTTCTGCTTACCATCCGGCAATTGGCTTGTCAGATTATTAAGGATTGTTTTTCTCCTTTGTGCGAAGCTTGAACGTGTCACGTGGAAAAAGAAATTTTCATCCTTAACTGATACAGCTGGCTTTTCTCTCCTTGTCAAACGGATAACAGCCGAGTCCACATTCGGTTGCGGTACAAACACCGTTTTCGGTACAATCATTACTGTTTCTGCATGGGTATAATACTGAATGGCGATAGATAGAGAGCCATACTCCTTTGTACCTGGGCTTGCTGAAATCCGGTTAGCTACTTCTTTCTGAAGCATAACCACAATACCGCGGATTGGCAGGTGTTCCTCAAGCAGTTTCATGATAATTGGTGTTGTCACATAGTATGGTAAATTTGCTACAACCATTAAATCATCCATATCAGCAAACTCCTGATCAATTACACCTTGAACATCTGCTTCTAAGACATCCTTATGAATAATTTTTACATTTTCATAAGGCGATAGCGTATCTGATAAAATCGGCAACAGTCTCTGGTCAATTTCAAAAGCAACTACCTTTTTACTGCTTCGGGCCAACTGCTCTGTGAGCGCACCAATACCGGGTCCGATTTCAATCGTCCCCGTGTTTTCACCTATTTCTGCAAAATCAACGATTCTCTGTAAAATATTCGTATCGATTAGAAAATTTTGCCCGAGGCTTTTCTTAAAAGAAAAACCATATCGTTCTAGTATCGCCCGTGTTCTAATCGGGGTAGCAATATCTTTATTCATCCTTTTTCCTCCTGCATGACAACTGCTAGCGCTTCGGCAAATTCCTGCTGACTTATTTGAAACATCATTAACCGTTTATGTAGCTGTTTCCCGTTGGTATAACCTATTTTCAATAACTTTCCTAATAGTATCCTTCGTTCCTTTGCTCCTTCACCACCAATGAGCCCAGCCGTCAGTAGATCCTCTTGGGTAATCTCCTCAGTAATTACATCACTCATTAACTGAACATCGCTTAGCGCCTCCCTTATGGCTGTTAGCGATGCATGTTCAACACCGAGGCCTTTACCGTTTCTGGCAATTGCATCCTCCTTCGATAGAAAGGCATGTTTACAACCTGAAACTTCTCTACTTATTGTATTTCTTATTTTTTCACCTGGGAAGTCAGGATCGGTAAAAATTATGACCCCTCTGGTTTTCTGGGCACGTCTTATTTTCTCAATTGTTTCCTGATTTATTGCAGAACCATTCGTCTCGATCGTATCCGCATCAACAGCCCGCTTAATCGCTGTCGTATCATCCTTACCTTCCACTACAATAATCTCTTTAATCTTCATCTCTTCCTCCAGTAACACACTTAAACATGTTTTTAAAGAAGGCCTTTTTCGTATAGAATGTTGTTTTTTGAAAACAAATGGACCGTTCCTTTCCGCTACAGGTGCTTGCTTTCCGCGGGGAGGAAGTCGAGCCTCCTCGACGCTGCGCGTCTGTGGGGTCTCGAC